>SLIE01000430.1 GCA_007135795.1 Desulfobacterales bacterium | reverse complement strand
TCAGGATCCACAATATTGATCATGTGATGAATGGCGCATTCTTGCTCTTCAACCGATGGCTTTGCCGTTCCTATATCCATATACCGAAATATCTGCATTGAATCGGCATTTACGATCTCACCACCGAGTGATTCAGCCAATGCTATGGCAACAGAAGTCTTCCCAATAGCCGTGGGGCCGCATAACATAATGATTTTTGGTTTATTACAACCGATCTTGATCTTCATTTGAACATACTTTTCCCAAGGTAATAACCGATTCGTTTCATGCGCCGTGAACAAATCTTAAAAACAGAGAAACAGCGCCGCGAGGAAACGGTTTGGATTGAAACAACAACTTTTGAGAATACGCGGTATTAAACTCAGATGACAATTACCGCAAACAGATACGTTGATCATTCAGATCTGTTCCTTAAAATATGCCAACCTCGTTGGCAATACGCCCTTATCCACACCCGTTTGCAAGCAGATAAAGCCATAAAACCGTATTGTTCCAAGATAACATACGTCACCCCGCATTGAAATTATATTGACATCACAATATTAAATCGATATCAAGAATATTTGACTAAAATTCATTTTTTTATTCTGGTTATAAGCATATGACCATGTAATACCATTGACAGGAGTGCACCACATGATAAAAAACAAGATCGGTTCAGTGATGGTCGTCGGTGGCGGTATCGCCGGGATGCAGTCAGCCTTGGATCTGGCGGATGCCGGATATTACGTATATCTCGTTGAAAAGAAGGCGTCCATCGGTGGCGTTATGGCGCAACTGGACAAGACGTTTCCCACCAACGACTGTGCCATGTGAATTATCTCTCCCAAACTGGTCGAGGTCGGCCGGCATTTGAACATAGAGATTATCACACTGGCGGAAGTACAAGATATTCAGGGCGAAGCCGGAAATTTTTCAGTAGATGTGCTCCGGCACCCGAGGTACATTGACGAAGACAAGTGTATCGCTTGCGGGATTTGTGCGGAGAAATGTCCGAAGAAAATTATTGATACTTACAATGCAGGTCTTTCAAAACGGAAATCTGCTTACGTGGAATACCCACAAGCTGTTCCACTGAAATACGCTATAGATCCAGATACCTGCATATACTTGCTCAAAGGAAAATGCCGGGCCTGTGAAAAAAAGTGCCCGGTGGATGCTGTTAATTTTGATCAAAAACCCGAAACCAGCACTCTCAATGTGGGCGCCGTTATACTGGCCCCCGGGTTTGAGCCGTTTTCACCGGTAAAATTCGAAAATTATCAGTATGCCCAACTTCCCAACGTCATTACGTCGCTTGAATTTGAACGGATTCTTTCGGCATCCGGCCCGACCCAGGGACACGTCACACGTCCTTCGGATCACAAAGAGCCTAAAAAGATCGCATGGTTTCAGTGCGTCGGTTCCAGGGATATGAACCGGTGTGACAACCCCCACTGTTCTTCGGTTTGCTGTATGTATGCCATCAAGGAAGCGGTTATCGCCAAGGAGCATGTGGGAGATCATCTGGAATGCTCCATTTTTTTCATGGATATGCGAACTCATGGTAAAGAGTTTGAAAGGTTCTATGAAAATGCCAAGACCAAAAGCGGTGTAAAGTTTGTCAGAAGCCGCGTGCATACCGTCAATCCCGTACCCGGTTCGGACGATCTTGAACTGCGTTATGTAACTGAAGACGGGACGATTCAAACCGAAATTTTCGATATGGTCGTTCTTTCCGTCGGCATGCAGACACCGCCGGCGCTGGTCGAGCTTGCAAATAAGCTCGACATTTCTCTTACACCGGGAAATTTTGCGGAAACATCGACTTTTTCCCCGGTAGCGACTTCACGGGCAGGCATTTTTGTTTCAGGCGCTTTTCAGGGGCCAAAGGATATTCCCCAAGCTGTGGTTGATTCGAGTGCCGCATCCGCCGCCGCAGGAGAAATGCTGGCGGATGTCAGAAACACGTGCACCAAAAAACAGGAAATTGTCCCTGAAATCAACGTCCAGGGCGATCGTCCCAAAATTGGTGTGATCATATGCCAGTGCGGAACCAATATCGCAGGCGTTGTGGACGTTCCCAAGGTAGTCGAGTATGCCTCAACGCTGCCATATGTTGAACTGGCGACCGACAAACTGTTTGCCTGTTCACAGGATGCACAGGAAACCATGGTGGAGCTGATAAAGGAAAAAGGGTTGAACCGTATTGTCATGGCAGCATGTACGCCGAAGACGCATGAGCCGCTTTTTCAGGACACCTTAACGGCTGCCGGCTTGAACAAGTATCTTTTTGAAATGACCAATATCCGGAACCAGAATTCCTGGGTACACAAAAACAATCCCGAGTTGGCCACTGAAAAAGCGAAAGACCTTGTTCGGATGGCCATTGCCAAAGTTGCCATGCAGGAACCGCTTGAAGAAGTCGAATTACCGGTCAACCAGACAGCCATGGTCGTTGGTGGTGGAATTGCCGGCATGGCTGCTGCAAAAAGTCTTGCCGAACAGGGATACGAAACACACATCGTGGAAAGAGATGCCGTCCTGGGTGGCCAGGGAAGAAAGCTTTTCATGACGGCAAAAGGTGAATCAATCCAGGAAAAACTGGCTGAAATGATAGAATCCGTCACTTCCGACAACCGTATTCACCTGCACTTGAATACGCAATTGACAAATGTTGATGGATTTGTGGGCAACTTTGTTTCAACGTTGTCTTCCAATGGGAATGCAACACCGCTCGAACATGGCGTTGCAGTGCTTGCAACAGGCGCATCACCATACCTTCCCACGGAATATGCCTACGGCACGGATGAAAGAATCATTACCAGCTTGGAACTCGACAAAAAGCTCATGGATAATGACGCCGCCCTCGAGAAATTGAACAGTGCGTTATTTATCCAGTGCGTCGGTTCAAGAGAGCCAGAAAGGATTTACTGTTCCCGGATCTGCTGTACCCATTCGGTTGAAAACGCCATACAGCTCAAGGAAAAAAATCCGGAAATGAATGTGTACATCCTTTACAGAGATATCCGGACCTATGGTGAAAAGGAACTCTTATACAAAAAAGCGCGCCAGTTGGGTGTTATCTTTATCCGCTTTTCCATAGACAACAAACCTGTTGTGAAAACAGAAAATGGAAAACTGATAGTGAATGTGGTCGACCATATCTTGAATATGCCGCTGGAACTGAATGTCGACATGATCTCCCTGGCGACGGCGATCATCCCCAACACGGATGAGAAGCTGAGCAACTTTTTCAAAGTAGCCACCAACAGCGATGGATTCTTCATAGAAAAGCACGCAAAACTCGGACCCTCCGAGTTTGCAACAGATGGCGTTTATCTGTGCGGACTTGCCCATTATCCAAAACCTATTGACGAATCGATTGCCCAGGCAAAAGCGGCTGTCGCCAGAGCAATTACGCTACTGGCAAAAGAAACCGTTTTTTCCAGCGGTACGGTTGCACAGGTTGACCCGATGCTCTGTGCATCCTGCGGTGTTTGTGTCAGCATATGCCCCTACTCCGCACCGAAGTTTACCGAAGACGGACGATTCGCAGGAAAGGCGGAAATCAACCCGGCGCTTTGCAAAGGGTGCGGACTCTGTTCCGCTTCATGTCGGTCCGGCGCCATTCATCTTAAAGGATTTGATACCGATCAAATCCTCATGCAAATATGCGAAATGGATGAAGCCGTATAATTCAAGGAGTCAACATATACAGTGCCGGACCGGAAAAAACGGTTTTCGGTCCGGCACTATTCGTCTCTGTCCAGAAATAAGCTGATGTATACAAATTGACTACATCAGGTGTTTTTGAAAGAGCACGCTTAACACGATATCGGAAGCAGATAGGAACAAGGAGCGATATAAATGTCGAAAAAAGAACCCAAAATCATAAGCTTTCTTTGCAACTGGTGCAGCTATGGTGCAGCTGATCTCGCCGGTGTAAGCCGAATGGAGTATCCGGCGAATATCCGGGTTATCCGAATTCCCTGTACGGGCCGGATGAGCATAAAATTCGTGCTGGCAGCCTTGCGCCAGGGTGCGGATGCAGTATGGGTATCCGGCTGACATCCTGGTGAATGCCATTACCTGGAAGGTAATTATTATGCACGTAGAAAATTCGCTCTTATGAAAAATCTCCTGGAATACATGGGCATCGATCCCGGCAGACTACACTTTTCATGGATTTCGTCTGCTGAATCCACCAAATTTGTGGAAGTGGCCAAAAAGGTCACCGCAGAGACTGTGGCCCTGGAGTCGAAGGAGAAGAAATACATGAAAACAAAACCGAAGGTTGCATGAGATGACATCGTATACGGATAAGATCAGGGAGATCTCAAAACGCCTCTTGAAAGAAGGCAAGGTCGACAT
>SLIE01000334.1 GCA_007135795.1 Desulfobacterales bacterium | reverse complement strand
CTGGCGGAAGCGGCTTATCAAATCAACCTCCCGGATCAATACCTTGTGCATTGCGGATCGTGCTTAAAAGCTCAGCTTTATTGCCGGTTTTATTCAGGTAAGCCACCGCTCCGGCTTGCCGGATGGCTTGTGCCTGGTCGGCGGCATCAAACATGGACAGGCCGATGATTCGTATATTGGGCCTTTCGGTATGGATGATCCGGGTGGCCTCGATACCGTTCATCTTCGGCATACTGATATCCATCAAAATCACGTCCGGATCAAGCTCGCGGGCCATCCGCACGGCCTCTTCGCCATTTGGTGCTTCCCCGACAATTATGATGTCCGTGTAACCGGCAAGGAGCATGGAAAGCCCCTGGCGCATCACTTCATGATCATCAACCAGCATAACCTCGATATTGGCGCCCGTCTTTTCTTTTTCAATGCCGGCGGAGACAGGCGGGTTTGAGATATCGCCGGTCCATTTTTTCTTCATCATCTGATCAACATCGTCTGTTTCCACGGCACCATAAATCGGGGAGGACAAAGTGACCGACGTTCCCTGCCCCGGCGCACTGGTGATCTCAAATTGCCCTCCCAACAGTTGCACCCGCTCCCGAATGCTGAACAGTCCGAATCCGGATATCTGCTCATGGGCTTCATTATTGAGCCGGGCCGGGTCAAACCCGCTGCCCGAATCACTTACCCGAATCGTTATCTGATCGTTTTCGGAAGGACTCGGCGGATACACGTCAACCCGGACACTCATGGCACGGGCATGTTTAATGACATTGAGCAGCAATTCACGAATGGCGCTGAACAAAAATACCTTGGTTTCCTCGCGCATGGGGATTGCCCCTGTACCATGGTCCACAAGGGTTACCGCAAGCCCGTTCTTTTCTTTATTCCAGCGGACCAGCCATTCGATCGCCTGAATCAGCCCACCTTGCTGAAGAACCGGCGGTGACAGCTCGATTGACAAGGAGCGGGATACTTCAAGGGACTCATTGAGCACCGATATTACGTTTTTTAGGGTCTGCCAGCTGTTGTCAGGGATCCGCGCCTCCAGCGTCTCCAGGCCCAAGCGGGCGCTTACCAGGAGTTGCTGCAAATTGTCATGCAGAATATTGGCCAACCGCCGACGCTCGAGGTGCTCAGCCATGGTCAGTTCCGCGGCAAGGCTGTTGAGCTGATTTGCCCGACGATTGAGTTCCGCATTTTGCCGATGCAGTTCTTCGGCATATTCCTTCAACTGGTATTCCGTTTCTTTCAAGTCCGTAAGATCCGTAACCACTATGCACACGGCATCAAGGTCTTCCTGGCTGAAACGGCGCATGGACAAAAGAACCGGAACTTTTGTTCTTTCAACGGTTAAAAACCAAAATTCCGATTTTACCGTCTCTTCCTGAAAGATCCTTTCCCGGAGCGCTTTGAAAACGTCCCGGTCTGCCGGATCGACCAGGTTCGCAGCCAAACCACCGATGATGGTTTCCATCGGCAAATCGAGCATTTCCGCAAACCGGCGGTTACAATAAAGGACGGTTCCCTCCCTGGACAGAACAACAGCCCCCTCGTTCATGGTTTCGATCATGACGCGGTAACTCTGATTCGCCCCCTTGAGTGTGTAAATCTGGTCTTTTTCCGGTCCAGGGATAACCAGTGCGTCCACCCGGCCGTTTCTGATCGCATCGAGAACGTCTTCCATCTCTTCAAGCTGCGCGCGGAGTGCCTGGTTTTCCATTAGCAGAGATTTTTTAGACGCTGCTGAATAATTTGCTGATGAATTGCTCAAGATGCCCCCAAAAGATTCATGTGGCCTGTACTAAGATCCCTTTTGATTGTCCGCCGTCCGAGGCTTCAAATCAAGTCCCACCAGTATCTTTTCCATGTCGGAAAGATCGCCGATAAACTTGCGCAGCGGGTCCGGAAGTTGCTTGATCAGGGTGGGAACGGCGATGATCTGGGCGCCTTTCCCCATTTCCGGGTTCTGGTATATATCGATCACTTCAAGTTCATAGCGGTTTTCGAGATGCTCCTGGCAAATCCGCTTTATCTTTTCTATGGCGCTGATGGAGCGCGGCGTCATCCCGCTGACATAAAGACGAAGAACATACCTTTCCTTGCTGTTTGTCTGCCGCAGCGATTCCTCGAATTTTTCCGTGGCTGTTTTTTCAGGTTTGTCGTTCATATTGCTTCTCTGTCTTTTTCCCGGAGATCAAGACCTACCAGAACCCGTTCAGTATTGGAAAGATCACCGATGATCTTGCGGATCGGCTCTGGCAGCTTCCGCACCAGGGTCGGGATGGCCAGGATCTGATCCCCCCGTGCAAGCTGTGGGTTTTCAAGTAAATCGATGACCTCGATATTATATCGGCCCTCCAGGTGCTCTTCGCAAATTTTTTTCAGGTTGGCAAACGCCTGAAGCGATTTGGGTGTCTGACCCGCCACGTAGAGCCTGAGGTTATAATATTCCTGTTCGTTATCCACGTTATTTCCCTTTCTGGGTGCCGGATTTTATAATATACATGGCGACGTCACTCTTGGTCGGCCATCCGCAGATTTGCCATATTTCGCCGGTTCCGGGCAAGGATCGCCTCTTGTGCTGCATGCTCCGACCCGGCCTTTTCGATCTCTTCCGTATCGGCTTCCAGCCGGACGCGAAGCATCTCGATCCGGGCCTCGGTGACCCGGCGTTTTCTTTCCAGCTCCCGCTTCCTGAATTCAATTTCCTGCTCCCTGCGACGTGCTTCCGCCTCTTCCCGAACTTCCTGGGCGCGTCCGGCCGACCCGGTCAATACTCCGGCCGGTCCGGTGTAAACATCGACCAGATCAACCCCCCTGCCGGTCAGCCTGAATTCCCGAATCTGGTTGGAGTGGGGCATTCCCCGGGACTTGATGATATTCAAGATGCGGTTTCGTTCTCCGTCGGATTCGATCTCCTTCAACAGTATCCAGGTGTCCATCAGGGAGGAGACGCCAATTTCCGTGCCGCTCGCTCCTTGCTCCCCCTCGAGAAGACTGGTGAACATGGAGGTGATCGTTTGCGACTTGAGCAGATCGACCAGGCGCATGAGCGCAATCTTGACGTCTTCCTCGTTCCCGACGGAAACCAGATTGGAGATTGGATCGACCACCATGATAGAAGGCTTGAAGGCTGTAATAGCTTTATGCATTTCTGTCAGATGCATTTCCAGGCCGAAAAAAGTGGGTCTGATCGCTTTAAATTGGAGAAGCCCCTTATCCTCCCATTGTTTCAGGTCGAGTCCAATGGAAGCCATATTCCGGATGATCTGGTTGCTCGATTCCTCAAAAGCATAGTAGATGCACCGTTCATTATTGCGGCAGGCCTCGTTCACAAACTGTGCGGAAATACTGGACTTCCCGGTTCCAGCCGTACCTGAGACCAGAATACTGCTGCCGCGAAAAAAACCTTTGCCGCTGAGCATGGTGTCCAGTCGGGGAATCCCCGTTGATACCCGTTCCGAAGAGACCTCGTAATCGAGCCCCACGGAGGTAATCGGCAAGACGGAAATCCCGCCTTCATCAATCAGAAAAGGATATTCATTGGTGCCGTGCGTTGTTCCGCGATATTTTACAACGCGGATGCGGCGGGTGGAGACCTGCTCTTTCACCCGGTGATCGAGGACGATTACGCAGTCTGAAACATACTCTTCAAGCCCCTGACGGGTGAGTGCCCCTTCAGAATTACCGCGCTCGGCGGTAATCACCGCCGTGATCCCCCGATCTTTGAGATACCTGAACAACCGCCGGATTTCGGCGCGGAGGATGAACTGATCGGAAAAGCCCGAAAAAAGCGTCTCCAGGGTATCGAGCACCACCCGTTTCGCCCCGATGGCATCGATGGCAAAACCCATTCGGACAAATAACCCGTCCAGGTTGTATTCCCCCGTCTCTTCGATTTCGGCGCGGTCAATGTGAACATAATCGATACTGATCTTTTTCCCCGCCTCGAGTTCCTTCAGGTCAAACCCCAGAGATGAGAAATTAGCGGCCAGATCGGCTTCAGACTCCTCGAAGCTCATGAACAGACCGGGTTCTCCGTACTCAATAGCCCCCCGGACCAGAAATTCCATACCAAAGAGCGTCTTGCCGCTCCCCGCGCCACCGCAAACCAGTGCGGGTCGCCCCTTGGGCAACCCGCCAAAGGTGATTTCATCAAACCCCCTGATTCCGGATGGCGATTTAGGAAGCATTCCCATGCCATACCCCCTTCAAGTATTTATAATCAATAAGGATGAACTCGTAAAAAGTCGAGATCAGACGACTTTGTAAAAAGTTCAAAATCAAGGATAGCGCAATCCTTAAAAATGCAGCGTATTTAAAGTGTGTACGTTTATGTCTACAAGGTGTAAGCCG
>SLIE01000016.1 GCA_007135795.1 Desulfobacterales bacterium | reverse complement strand
TTCGCCGGCTCTCGCGCCACCGACGATGGTGTAAAAGCCGCCGCGACCGATTCGATGTTTGTGCTTACGGGCATTGAGGGGCAGTATGATCTTGGGCAAGGGAATTACAAACCACCTCAGTCCTATAGCAACTGGCAAGCTGTTGTTGAAGATGGTATGCGTGCGAGGGGTCTCCGATTATGGAATCCATTAGCCGTGTGGCGGTCTGGTGGTGAAACAGCATAGTTAAATCGTGCGACTTTGGAACTGCAGATGCCTGGCAATCTCATTGATATCGAGGTGATTCTTCTGTATTGTGTAAACCTTTACCTTGCCTTTTTAACCATTCAAAGCGACTTTTATGAGACTATCAACGATGCGTATTTTGCTGGTCCTGTTGACAGGGTATTTTTTGCTTGTTCTTTTTACAGCGTTGGCTCAAAGGCATATGTTATATTTTCCTGATACGACACCGCCTTCCAGCGACAATCTCCGATCGTTTTATGGACCGGCCCTTGCAGTCTGGCCGGCAACCGGCGATCCTTCGCACCGCGGCTATGTCAGTGCCGAACCCCTGGCAGGCGTCCATAGTCGGGGAACGGTTGTCGTGTTTCACGGCAATGCCGGTAGCGCCCGCGACCGACGCCATTACATCAGCGCGCTGGAACAACGAGGATACCGGGTGGTCTTGGCCGAGTATCCCGGCTACGGCGGCCGCGATGGAAAACCCGGTGAAGCGGCCTTTATTTCCGATGGCATTGAAACCGCACGTCTTGCACTGGAGACGTTTGGCGGCCCACTCTGGATATGGGGCGAGTCGCTTGGCGCTGGTGTGGCGGCTGGCGTATCGGCCGACGAGGCACTGCCGGTTGCAGGCGTGGCCCTGATCACGCCATGGGACAATCTGCCGGATCTCGCGCAAGCATTATACTGGTACCTTCCTGCACGCTGGCTGATACGCGATCAATACGACAACCGGGCCAATCTGGCGGGTTATCCAGGTCCGGTTGCGGTATTGATCGCCGAGCGAGACGAAATCATCCCCATGGAACATGGTCGGCGTTTATATGACGCATTGCCGGCGCCCAAACGGGAGTGGATATTTCCGGTTGCCGGACACAACAGCTGGCCGATTGACCCGTCGGCCTCGTGGTGGGATGACGTTTCGGACTGGCTGGAAGAAAAGCGTCTCCCATTTCTTTAGATTAAAAAGATCTGACTTCCACACGGCAGGAAGCACGACCCAGCGGTTTCTCGGGAAAGTCATTGACGAGGAGGCCAGCAGGTGGCTTGATAATATTTTCAGCTGATAAACATAGCACCGGGACACAATGAAAATTGCCCCCGGTTTTCCACATTGAGATCGGCATGGTTCAATGGACTTGTGGGCGCAAATACTGTCGGGGCATAGCCGTATGTGCACTGATGCCTCCCGAAAAACAAGGTGACAAGAATCTTATAAGCCATATGTTTTATTGCAAGACGCAATATTTCTGTAATCAGAACAATCTTGTAATTGAACCATTTACTATTAAGTTAACTTTTCTATAGCCCCTAAATCTGCAGCCCTGAATCTGTATCTTATAAAACTCACAGTACATATTTAAATTATTTAAAAATTCAAAATTGGAGGATACTCTGAAGGCGCTTTCAAAGCTAGCATATAAGTATTCATTCTTTGACTTAATAATAAAGTTGAACACGTCAGAAAACTTCGGTAATGACAGCGACCAAATCGGCCAACTCAGTCCGAAGACTGTTTTGACATGCTTGAGCGTGCGCCCATTGGTGTTTTACGTTCACACCGGAGAGCAGGTTTTTATCTATTAATTATGCTCTTGCCGGATTTCCGGCAATAAACCCAATGCATGACACCCTTTCATTGCCCGGTATCTGTATGATGAACAGGCTGCGCAATAAATAGCTGTCGGAAAACGATGCCGCCATTGATATCCGTTATCGCCCCTATGATTGATGGTTGAATCGATGAGACGCAAATACATTCCATAACGGACCAAACAGTTCAGGGGGGTTGTATTCATTGACGACTACGATATCAATGTGGCAGGAAAACGAGTCTATTCACCAACTGTTTCCTCCAGGCATCTCTTTCCGGGAGATTTCTTGCGGAAGCGGAAAACCTAGAAACGTGACCTGTCTTCGTGAGGGATGGATGAAAAACACCTTTATTGCAATGTCAATGGCAACAATCGTTCTAGCGTTAACCGGGGTTGCGACGCAGGGACCGGAAATCCTTCTGAAGGGGTTGACGGCCGGGGTGAAAATGCTTCTGCAAGTGGCTCCACTCATGATAGTCGCACTTGTTTTTGCAGGAATGATCCAAGTGCTTGTTTCCGGAGAAGCCATCAATAAATGGCTGGGCAAGGATTCCGGCATCAAGGGATTGTTGTATGGAGGGATCGCAGGCGCCCTGATCCCCGGCGGACCCTATGTGTACTATCCGATTGCCGCGTCTTTCCTGCTTTCCGGCGCTGAAATCGGGACAGTCATGACATTCGTGCTGGCCAAAAACCTGTGGACCCTGAGCAGACTGCCCATGGAATTCGCTCTGCTGGGCCCGTATGTCACTCTGGTGCGATTGGGCATAACCCTGTTGTTTCCGATACTGATCGGCTTGTTGGCCAATTTGTTTTTTAGAGGTTACGCCAATCGGGTGAGAACGCAGATTGTCGAGATCCAGAGGCATGTTAAAGAGAAAAGGTCGGACCGAAAATGACATTCGCTTTTGTAATACTTGCAATTCTATCATCCGCTGCCTCGATTTATGCTTACAGAAAAGGCGATGGGTCCCATGCCAGGGGCTTCAAAATTGCCGGAGCCAGTTTTGTCAATATGTTGCCCCTGCTTCTCATGGCTTTTTTACTGGCTGGATTAATGCAGGTGATGATTCCCCCGGAACTGATCAGAGGCTGGCTGGGGGAAGAAGCTGGTTTGAGAGGGATTCTGATCGGAAGTTTCTTTGGAATCCTGATTCCGGGTGGTCCGTACATGGCGTTTCCCATTATCGCCGCAGTATACAATTCAGGGGCCGGGTTGGGGCCGGTCATTGCCTGTATTACCGCCTGGGCCATGTGGGGATCGATCACCAAGATCTTGTTTGAAATGGCCTTGATCGGATATCGGTTTACGGTGTTGAGATTGTGCCTGGTCCTGATTTTTCCACCCTGCGCAGGAATAATCGCCGCTGTATTTTTCTGAACTCATCGTTTCATTTAAGTCATTGATATTTTCTCGGCAGCATACCACACGGGTTAACCGGAAAAGCGTCGTGTTTTATAAAACGTTGTTTTGTTCTTATAAAATGCTTTTCCATTCGAAATAACCTACAGAAATCTCTTCAGCTGGTAACACTTGCCTTTGGTATCGGTTTTCCGTATTAATTCGAAAAATGCACCATGTTCTCGCCAATTCGCATTTTACAATTGAACAAAGCAAGGGCATAAACTAATAGTTTCCCAAATACGCGGAATGCCGACCACTCTTTTCTGTGGAACCCCGAGGGAGATATCCCCCGGGGTATAATGCTTTGGTGAAGCAGGGCCCTGCTGCTGTCATCAGTTATGACCATCATCGGTGCCGTCACCGCGCAACCCGTATGCTTCGATAGAGCTAGGCCAGTCAGAGATAATGCCTATGCGTCCCGGGTGGGTTTCGCCATCATGGCAAAGATTGCAGTTGTTCTCATCCCATACATCCCGGTTGATGCTGGCGATGAAACCTTCCTCATCATCCCAGAGGGGATGAGGGTCATTGCCGGTGTGACAGGCGTGGCAACGACCGGCAAAGTCTTGGGGATACAGCACTCCAGGATCCGAATGCGCCTTATGCATCAGGTACATCATGTCGACCGAGTGGGGCGGGTCGGGGGATGCAACCGCGATGCTCATGTGCGAGCCAGCGTTGTGGCAGGTGATGCAGGCCTGGATGTTGTTGTCGGCAGTGTAACCATTGCCATGCCAGGCAATGGTGCCGTGACAGCTTAAACAGCTACCGCCCCGGTTTGTGGCAGGGTCGATATTGGTTGTAGCATTGATTGTATTGCGTCGGCCCTCTGCCAGCGCCACTTCACCGGCACCCAGGGTAATGGGCTGCACCAGGCTGGTCAGCAGGCGGGTTGCGCCATTGTCATATATGTTGCGATGGATGGCCACAAAACCATGCCGTCCCGCACGCGCCTGTTCAAGGTCGGCATATCCCTGCCCTCCGCCCGCCGCCTCGTTGGTAAAGGTGGGGAATGTGGTGATGGCGATGTTTTCCTCGATCACCGTATTCCCGCCTTCCCCGGTGGCGACGTTAACAGCCACGGGGCGGCCGCCATCGTCATTTTCGCGAGCCCCAAAGGCGCTTTTTTCACCA
>SLIE01000397.1 GCA_007135795.1 Desulfobacterales bacterium | reverse complement strand
TTGGAGGTTTTAGCCAGAATCGATGAGAGTAGCATGCTGCAATTGGAAACCGGAGACGCGGTGGATGTATATCTTCCCGGGCCGGGAATGCGGCTCTCCGGAATCATTGAATCGTTTATCCCGGCCTTGGAGGAACCCGGCACCGGGTTGAGCGTAAGGCTCTACATAGACGATCCGCCGCCGGAAGCAAGGCCCGGAATGGTAGCCCACATCCGGACGGCCGCGCGAAATGACCAGAGGACAGCCGTGATGATTCCTGAATCGGCACTCCTTGTAAGGGGGCAGATGGAGGGGGTTTTCGTGGTGCGGGAGATCGATGGTACGCACCGTGCCCGCTTACGCTGGGTAAAAACCGCCAGGCACATAAGCGGCCCGAAAGACTGGATCGTCATACAACGCGGGATACAAGCAGGTGAGTTAATCGTGATCGGGGAGATAATTGATACATTGAGAGACGATCAGCCGGTACGTTACCCGTTGCGACATATGGATCAGCAGGTAAATTAATGGAAAAACATGGTTTTGCGGGAAGAATTGCCGAAAAGCTGATAAATTCGCCCCTTGTGCCAATCATTCTTATCGGCGCCTTATTGCTTGGCGGATACGGGCTTTTGGTGACACCTCGGGAAGACCGTCCCGAAGTGGAAGTCCCCACCGCCCTTATCATGATCCCGTTTCCAGGTGCGGCACCGGAACTGATTGACGAACTTGCAGCCCGGCCTGTGGCGTCCTGGGCCCTCCAACTGGAGCGGGTCGAGGAAGTCAGGAGTGTCTCCACGTATGATGCGGCTCTGGTCAGCGTTGAATTTGTAACCGGGGTGAGCGATGCCGAAGCGTTCAGCGAATTGAGTGATCTTATTGCCGCAAACCGTGAAAATCTTCCCCCCGGTGCAGGAACGCCGGTTATCCAGACCATTGGCGATGAGCTCATTGCCACACTTATGGTCACATTATCTTCCAGGAACTATTCCGGGTACGAACTGCGGAGACTTGCCGAGGAAACAGGGGTTCGCCTGGAAGAAGTGCCAGGGGTTCGATCGATTGAAATTTATGGCGGACAGGAACGACAGGTTCAGGTATACCCGGATCTGCAGGGACTGGCAGCCAATGATATCGATTTATCGCAGGTTCTCGAAGCTATCGCGGCATCAAATCTTCGTCTCCCGGGAGACCGGCTCAGGGGGGATCAAACCTATGATGTTCAGGCCGGGGCCATACTTTCCTCGGTGAAGGATGTCAGGCGCATCCATGTGGGGTCCGGTCCTGCCGGTATCATATACCTCGATGACATCGCGGTTGTCGAGGATGGCCCTGCACCGGTCGAATCGCATGTGCTTTTCTGGGGAGAGCGGTTCCTTACCGAACTCCCCGCTGTCAGCCTTTCCGTTACGACCGTACCGCTCGAAAACATCAGCGATATTAACAGAGACGTGTTGAAAAAGCTGGAAACGCTTCGGGGTGTGCTGATACCGGAGGACGTGACCATCCATATCGGGTATGACGCGGGGCGTTCCGCCACGGAGCGGGTTTTAAGCGTCCTTCGAAATTTACTGCTGGCAACGATTGTGGTTGTTCTCATCATACTGATCGGCCTGGGCAGACACGCCGCCCTTACCATTTCCATGATGATTCCCGCGGCATTGTCCTTTGTGCCGATCGCATATTACTGGCTGGGGTTCACCCTGAACCCTGTCTCGATTTCCGCAATGATTCTTGCAATCGGCATTGTATCAGATGACAGTGTCATTATGCTGGAAAACACGGCACGGTATTACAGTGAAGAAGGGAAGCGTTCAAAAGAAATTACGATTAAAGCGATCAATGAAGTGGGAAATCCGACTATCCTGGCCGTTTTGATCATTATTGTCACAATGATGCCGATGGCTTTTATCAGCGGTGAAATGGGACAATTCGTGCGCGTGATTCCGATTGGGGCATCCATCGCCATATTTGCCTCATTGTGCCTGGCCCTTACGGTCATTCCGTATCTGGCGTTTCGTCTTCTCCCAGCGGGCAGAGAACCTGAAGGCGCTCCAGAAGAGAAGGAGACTGAAGACGATGAGGCGGACAACAATGCCGATGCAATCCCTTCCGGCCGTTTTGCCGAAATCTACCGGCGCACATTGACTCCCTTTATGAACCGTCCCATCCTGCGATGGCTGCTATACCTCGCAATGGTGGTGATGCTTGTGGCTTCATTGTCAATGATCCACTTCCGGATGGTTCAGGTGGGACTGGCGCCACTGATCGATCATGAGGTTTTCGTCCTCGACATACGCCTGCCGGCCGGCAGTTCCCTTGAAGAAACTGTGGCACTGAGCTCCGACATCGGTCGCGAAATCCGCAAAACACCTGAAATCATCGGTTACACCGTCTTTGCCGGAACCCGGGGTCCAGACATTTATCCTGATCCGCAACCGCCCGACGTGTCACCTATATCCACGAACCAGGCGTATGTTTATGTCCATTTGACTCATGAAGATGACCGCAGGCGCATGAGTTACGATATTGATCAGCAGCTGTATGATATTTTAAAGCCGATCGCCGCGCCATACGAAGGGCGAATCATTGTTCGCCGCATCCCTTCCGGACCTCAGAAAACGGAAGATATACATGCGGAAATTTATGGTCCGACAGCTATGGGCCGGACTGAACTGGCCGGGCACGTTGAAAAACTGCTGTCGGAACACCCGGCAACATCCGTTACCTGGCAATCTCCCGAAAAACCGAATCTGCGCATCAACCTCGTTGTCGATCCTGCAAGCGCATCTGCGCATGGCATATTCGCGGGGGAAGTGGCGCAAGCGGTTCATGTCGCGCTAAGTGGTCACAATGCCACGATGATGCACATGGCGGATCAGCGCCACCCCGTTCCCTTGGTGGTAAGGTTGTCTGCGGAAGAACGGGAAAGCATCGACCACCTCAAAGGCATATATCTCCGGAGTGCAACCGGCAGGATGGTCTCTCTGCCGGACCTTCTGATCCAGGAGACGCTCGAGCCGGTACCTGACCATCATCGAAAAAACCTTATCCCGCTGGTTTATGTGGCCGCGAAACTCGATCGGGATATTAACGAACCCCTTCCTGTGCAACAGGATATCAGCCGCAGAATGTCCGATGCCGGCCACCACACACCGGACACAACGGGGAAAACGGGCAGACCGGAGATAAGCTGGTTCAGCCAGCCGGAGGATTCCGACAATTACGTGCTGCACTGGGGCGGGGAATGGGACATGACCCAGCAGGTTTACCGGGATCTCGGGGTTGCCGCACTTGCCGCCTTAATACTGATCTACAGCATCCTCACGGCATGGTTCGGATCATACGGGATCCCGCTTCTGATCATGCTTCCGATTCCCCTGATCATCATCGGCGTTATTCCGGCTCACTGGATATGGGGACAGAACCTGGCAGGGGTTGGCATTATGGGGATCATCGCGCTGGCCGGAATCGTGGTCCGGAACTCCGTGTTGCTTGTCGATTTTATCAAACAGCGCCGAAACAGCGGAATGGCATTGGGTGATGCGATTATCGCTGCCGGAGCGCTGCGGACACGACCTATCGTATTGACGGCTTCCACGGTAATGCTCGGAAGCGGGGCGCTTATTCTGGAACCGACCCTCGAACCGCTAGGGCTCACATTGGCCAGTGGCGTGCTTGTGTCAACGGTGTTAACCCTCGTATTGATTCCGGTTCTATATTTCCACGCATACCATAAAACAGAAGAAGCGGAATTAGAAGAAGTGGAGGAAGTGGAGGAAGTGGAGGAATAATCAGCCGCGATTGCCGCACGAATGCCCTATGCACCGGTCCCATTACCGACCAAAGCCGCAATTCACAAACGAATTGCGGCTTTGGTTTATTATACAATCTGCCTTGAGCGAGGCGTGCAGGATTTATAGCCTTGACAAAATGCGGAATTCATGGCATATTTATAAAAATAATCAAGATATGTACATATGGAGATAGAATGGTCACTGTAAAGTACTTCAAAGCCCTGGCCGATGAAACCCGCCTGCGCCTCTTTCGCCTGTTGATGAATTATGAATTCAACGTCAATGAAATCGTATCGGTTATGGGGATGGGCCAGTCCCGCATTTCCCGGCACCTGAAGATCCTCACGGATAACGGGTTGCTCACCAGCAGACGCGACGGAAGCTATGTTTACTACAACAGCGTCAGCTCAAACGAACTTTCCGACCTGATCCGTTTTGTTGATAAATCGTTTGCCAAATATAAGGAATTTCCGGAAGACCGGGTTCGGTCCCAGGATCTCATCCGGGAAAGAAAAAATAGAATGCAGCGTTTTTTCAATGATATAGCAGAAAAATGGGACAGTCTCAAGCAGGATGTGTTTGGCAACTTTAATTTAAACAACCGGATTATTGAAAAAGTTGAAAAATGTGGCGTGGCGGTTGATCTGGGGTGTGGCACCGGTGAATTACTCCTTTTGCTTGCTTCAAAAGCGGATCATCTCATCGGCGTGGACAGTTCCCCCAATATGCTGAAACAGGCCAAAAAGAAAACCGCTTCCCTGAATAGCAAGGTTGACCTTCGACTAGGCGAAATGGAACACCTGCCGATCCGGGATGGCAAAGCAGATCTCGCCGTGGCCAGCATGGTCCTGCATCACCTGGTAATGCCCTCAGCAGGGATACGGGAGATCCGCAGGATTCTCAAACCCGGGGGAAGGTTGCTGATCACTGATTTTGAAAAGCATGATATCGAAATGGTTCGGGAAAAATGCGGCGACCCGTGGCTGGGGTTTGAGCAAGAGGAAATTGAAAATTGGTTGTCCAACGACGGGTTCACCATGACCGGCGCGGACCGTTTTGAGGTGCGACATGGTCTTAAAATCAATCTGTTTTTGGCGGAAAAAAAATGATGAACAACAATCGCGCAGTAAACCGGCACACCAACCCCACGACTTTAACACTTTAGGAGCGATAGGCCCTTTGGGCCACGATGTTACCCCCCTTTGGGAGCGCCAGGCTCCTGCCTGGCTATTTACAGCGAAGCTGATGATCCTGAGGGTAACACGAAAGTGTTGGCGGTGATACCTGAAAGACGGGTTTGACTCAACCATTACAACCGAGCTGGCGCTCGGAACAAGCCAGGCAGGAGCCTGGCGCTCCCAAGAGTGGGGCTCCCGAGAGTGGTGCTTCCAAGTGTGATGGGCCGAAAAAAGGTTTCGCCGCAGGGCGGCTGCCAGGACATGTTTTTCCTGAAGAATATGATTAAAAGGGCAACCAGGAACAGTTAAACGGTTTCTGGTTGCCCTTTTAAGTATGCATCACAAGCTCGTTTCCGGGACGAGTTGACCTATATCAGGCCCGCCAACCTTGGCATGAAGAGCAAAATATCCGGGAAGATTGAAAAAATCAAAAGCGCTCCCAGCATCAGCAGAAGATAAGGGACAACGCCTTTGTAAATATCCCCCAGGGTGACTTCAGGGGGCGCGATTCCTTTAAGATAAAAAATCGTCAATGCAAACGGCGGTGTCAGAAACGACGTCTGGAGCACAATGATATTCATCAGTGAAAACCAGACCGGGTCAAATCCCAGTTTAACCGCAATCGGGGTAAACAGAGGGACCACGATCATGATGATGCCGATCCAGTCCAGAAAACAGCCCATGATGATAATAATGACCCACATGACGATCAAAACGCCCCATGGTCCAAATGGCAGGCCAAGTATCGAACTTTCGATAACCCTGCCGCAACCGAGCCTGACAAAGACCGTGGTAAAAAAGGATGCGCCGATAACCACCAGGTAAACCATTGCGGAGGTTTTAGCCGTCCGGATGGCGGCCTCCACCAGGGTATTTATGGTAAGCTTTCGATAGGCGAGGGCCAGAAAGATTGCCGCCAGTGCACCGATTGCCGCAGCTTCCGTGGGGGCGGCAAGACCGAAAAAAATCGTTCCCAGCACAGCCAGTATCAATGCCAG
Source organism: Desulfobacterales bacterium (assembly GCA_007135795.1). Classification (GTDB taxonomy): domain Bacteria; phylum Desulfobacterota; class Desulfobacteria; order Desulfobacterales; family Desulfosalsimonadaceae; genus B1SED10-16. Next base: position 9,835 of record SLIE01000397.1, on the reverse strand, counting down.
CACAGGCAATACGGAGACACAAAACATCTTGGTTTTTTCTAAAAAACTGTAATGAAGACCGTCTTCAGAAGCCGACGGCCCCATGGAAGGTGTTATAAAACACCTTATGCCGATATACGAAACATATAACAGGGCAAGTACCATTCCCGGAACAAACGCCCCGATAAGAAGGGCGCCGACAGAAACATTCGCCACCGGGGCATACACCAGAATAAGTATGGACGGCGGAATCAATATCCCCAGGGCACCGCCGGCACATACCGCCCCGGATGCCAGGGGCTTATCGTATTTATATTTCATCATTGCGGGCATGGATATAATGCCCATGGTCACAACCGTTGCACCCACAACTCCGGTTGCCGCCGCAAATATCGTGCATGTCAGCACGGTGGCAATAGCCAGGCCACCTTTCAGTTTGCCGGTCAGGACATAGATCGCGTCATACAACCTGCCGGCCAAGCCGGACTTTTCGATTACTATTCCCATGAACACAAACAATGGTATCGCTATCAGGGTATAGTCGGACAAGACCACATGGGTTCGCAGCATAAACGTATTTGCGATTTGCGGCCCGACAAATATCATCCCGAATATCGTGGCGATACCGGCCAGTGAAAAACCGATGGGAAACCCCATCATAATTGTCGCGATAAGGCTTGTAAGCATTAACACGGTGATCATTTCAACACTCATGAGCGCCTACCCCTTCCGAGCAATACGAGAAATTCTTTCAACAACTGCGAAACCCCTTGCAGCAACAACAGTAACACGCCGACAAATATCCAGGTTTTATAGGGATAAGCAGGTGGCATGGCGCCTATGGTCGATCTTTCCTGCAGGATCCAGGATCTGATCATGTCGTTGTACATGACCCGTCCGATATTGGTCCACGCCAGAAAAAACAGCACCAGTATGAACACGACATTCAAAAATGCGCCAACCCTTTCCGGAAGCTTGTTCGAGATCAGGTCAACAGCGACGTGTTCCTTGCACTGCCAGGTATACCCCATGCTCAGCATGAGAAAAAAGCTGGATATAAAATATGTAAGGTTAAAGCTCCACTGCGTCGGAGTGCCGAAAAAATATCTTGCGACAACCTCGTAGGTCAGCGTCAGTATAAGCGCAAACACCAGAAACGATACCGCTTTGGAGATTTTTTCATTTATCTTGTCGATGATCCAGATAATCTTGTCGATTACAAGCATTTCGAATCCTTATGTTTCGTATATTCGACAAATACGATTACGATTTCCATGATAAAGCCGGGGTAAAACAACCCCCGGCCCGTTAATACATAGTATGTTACTTTCTCACAGGAATCATGAACTCTTCGTAGTCTGAAAACCTATCCCAGAATTCATTAACAGATGCCCATGTACGGGTATAATGATCGTTGTTGCGTCTCTTGACGTCATTATCTATCCAGTTCCAGGACTGCTCGCGCATTTCACGCTGTACAACCGGGTCAACATAGGTTCTTTTGATCCCCCGTTCGTCGAAAAAATCCAGTGCTTCCATATCCACCACATTGCTCTTGGTCCACATGTGAAGTGTCATGGACATGGCTGCGTTTTCGAGTATGGCTTTGTAAATATCCGGGAGCCTGTTGTAGGCATCCTTGTTGAAGCCCAGTTCAAAGAAGCAGGTGGGCTGATGAAGCCCCGGCCCTGCGATATACTCAGCCACTTCGTGAAAGCCCTGCTGCCTGTTTACCGCCGGGGTGGAAAATTCCGTTGCGTCAAGAATACCCCTGTCCAGGGCGGGATAAAGCTCTGTTCCGGGAAGCATGGTGACCGCAACTCGCATATCCTTCAGCACTTCACCCCACCAACCCGGTGCCCTGTACTTCAGGCCCCGCCAGTCAGCCATGGTTTCCAGCGGCTTGTTGGAATGGGCCAGCAATTCGGGTCCGGTCAAACCGCCGGGAACGACAATAACATTCTGACCGGCTTCATCCATCATTTCCTGGTAAAGTTCCTTGCCGCCATAGTTGTAAAGCCAGGTGGTATGCATCAAGGGTTCTAAATGCAGGGGAATGGATGCAAAAAACGGAGCGGACGGATGCTTGCTCATCCAGTATCCGGGCCAGGAGTGGTACGCATCTATGGCCCCGGCATCCGTAGCGTCGAGTACTTCCAAGCCGCCCACGATAGCACCTGCAGGTTGAACGTCGATGATAAAGTTCCCGCCGCTCAAATCACGCACACGCTTTGCAAAATCCTCGGCCATTTCATGCAGCAACCAGCCCTGTGACCAGGTGGTCTGCAATGTCCAGCGCACTTCCGGCAAGGCGGTCCCGGCTTCTCCATCACCACTAACCACCTGATCCCCGCCGCAACCGGAAAACCCGACGGCCATTGCAGTCAGCATAACCACAGCAATCGTTATTTTTTTAAAATTAAACATGTTGCCCCCTTCTTTCATTTTAATATTATTGCCGATCCTTCTGTAATGGGAATCTGTCCCAAACAGAAGAACATGCCCGTTAACTACCCAAAAATATTCTATTTAGTCATGCGTTCTTCACTGAAAATTCTTTCATCCATTGTCTTTAACTCTGAAGCGATCAATGGTTTGAAATCCATATGTGCCAGGATATCTTTTTCCAGATCGATCCCCGGCGCTGCTTCAATCAGCATCAAACCTTCTTTCTCAAGCGAAAAAACAGCTCTTTCCGTTATATACAGGATGTTCAACCCCTTTTCCCGACCATAATCTCCTGAAAAAGTGATGTGCTCGACATTCTTGACAAATTTCCGGCCGGTTCCTTCCCTGAGAATATGTAATCTGCTCTCCTTGACATCGACACTTAACCCGCCCACTGTAAACGTGCCGCAAAAAATGACTTTTTTCGCACTTTGACTGATGTTTATAAACCCCCCGCAACCGGCAAGTTTTGGGCCGAACTTGCTCACATTCACATTTCCGTTTTCATCAATCTGGGCGGCGCCTAGAAATGCCAGGTCGATCCCTCCCCCATCGTAGAAATCAAACTGGCTCGGTTGATCCACGATACACTCCGGATTCGCCGCTGCACCGAAACTGAGCCCACCGGCAGGGACACCGCCGATCGGACCTGATTCCACAGTCAGATCCATCTGGTCACCCAGGCCTTCCTCGGCTGCCACCTGGGCCACGCCTTCCGGTATCCCGATTCCCAGGTTCACCACGGAACCGGGCGATAGTTCCAGCACGGCCCTTCGGGCAATGATTTTGCGAACACCCTGGTCCATCGGCTTGAATCCATTCATGGGAAGCTTGATTTCTCCCGTGTAAGCAGGGTTATAACTCTCCGCAAACGTTTGCTGATGATCCTCCGGAGAGGCAAGCACGACTGCATCAACGAGTATCCCGGGAATTTTTACCAACATAGGGTTCATTGTTCCCCGCCGGGTCATTCTTTCCACTTGCACGATAACCTTACCCCCGGAATTCTTGACCGCCTGGGCCATTGCAAGCCCTTCCAGTACGACGGCTTCCTTTTCCATGGTGATATTCCCCTTTTCATCGGCCGTTGTCCCACGAATAAAGGCAATATCTATTGGAAAAGTTTTGTAAAACAACCACTCCTTATTCCTCAGAGTCATTATTTCAACAATATCTTCAGTGGTGATCGCATTTAACTTTCCCCCGTCAACCCGGGGATCGACAAATGTCTTCAAGCCGACATGCGTTATGGTACCGGGCTTTCCCGCTGCAATATCCCGGTATAAATGAGCAATCACCCCCTGGGGAAGATTATAGGCTTCGATTTTGTTACTGATTGCAAGTGCCCCCATTTTCGGGGCAAGACCCCAATGACCACCGATCAATCGCTTTACCAACCCCTCATGCGCCAGGTGATTCAAACCACGGTTTTTTCCATCTCCCTGCCCGGCCGCATAAATAAAGGTGAGACCCAGGGGGGTCCCTGTTTTGAGAAACCTTTTTTCCAGGGCCACGGACAGTGCTTCAGGATGGCAATTACCCACAAAACCACCAATGGCAATCGTGGCGTTATCCCCCACCAGGCCAACGGCATCCGCCGCGGTAATTAATTTGTCTTTCATAAATTTTCCTGCCTGTTACTTATACTTTTTAAATGTTGTTTCTGATTCGCCACTTACTGTTCAACATGAGGCTGAATCGCTACCCGTTTGCTGAATTCACCCTGCAACCAACTCGAGTTCTCAACTAATCATGCTCTCGATTGATACAGTCTCGTAAAAAGCAGTGATCAAACGGCTTTGTAAAAAGCTCGAGAGCAAGACTTGCGCAATCCGAAAAATGTAGCGTACACAAAATATTCGTGCATGCCTACAAGGCGTAAGCCACAAATTCGGAAGGACTGCGCATAACGCAGATATTGGACTTTTTACTCTATCATCGATAAAAGCCTGGTTGAACATTAACTTCCTTAGCGAACCATTGTTATCTGAATGAACATGCTTTACCTATACACCAGACTAAATGCAAGGAATGTGCCAGCGCTTTAGAATGAGCTTGATAGCCACTTATAGCACGGATGTGGTCTATTATTCGTATCCGGGACCAAACACCAAGGGGACTGGAAAGCGTCTATTTATTTGGACGCAAAAAGGGATAACCACACGAGATCAAGAGGAAACACAGATGTGTCTATTAAAAAAGACATGTATGTGCCTATAGACACACGTAAAGAGACCTGCCAAAGAATAACACTGGGGATGCAGAGGTTTTCAATAGTGGTATCAATTGCAAGCGGTATAGATGTGGAAAACCGGATTTTATTTCTCGTCGGGCGCATGCGGCGCCATCAATTCAGACTGTTTCTTTCTATACCATACCTGCTTATCTTCTGATATAATCCGGATCTGTGGATGCCCAGAAGTTCGGCGGCTTTTTTCCTGTTGTTGTTGGTCTTTCGAAGTGCACTTTCAATAGCCGCCTTTTCGGCATTGTCAAGTATCTCCTTAAGGCTGCAACCGGCCTGATGCTCAATTGGAGAACTGGCTTCTTCCGGGTCCAGAAGATACAGCGGCAAATGCTTTTTACGAATTATCCGGTCTTTGCCCATGCTCACGGCAACGGCCCTTTCTATTACATTTTTCAGTTCCCGCATATTTCCTGGCCAGTCACATGATCTAAACACATCAAAGACTTCGCTGGCTATTTTCTCCACTGCGGTTCCAAGCTCTTCGTTTAATTCAGAAAGAATCTTTTCTCCAAGCAGTTCGATATCCTCTTTTATCTTCCTCAATGGCGGAATATCAATTTTCAGCACATTAAGCCTATAGTACAAATCCTGTCTGAATTTCTCCTGCCGGATCATTTCCTCCAGGTTTCTGTTGGTGGCGGCAATAAGGCGGATATCCAAAGGAACAACCCGGTTACTGCCGAGTCGTTCAATTTCCTTTTCCTGCAATACCCTCAGCAACTTGGCCTGCATTTCAAGCGGCATGTCTCCGATTTCATCCAAAAAAATGGTTCCACCCTGTGCCATTTCAAATTTACCGGGCTTACCGTCTTTTTTCGCATCGGTAAACGCACCGCCCTCATAGCCGAATAATTCGGATTCCAGCAGGTTTGCCGGAATAGCCGCGCAGTTAACCCGAATAAATGCACCATATCGACGCAGACTGGAATCATGAATTGCGTGTGCAAAAAGTTCTTTCCCAGTACCGCTCTCCCCCCGAATCAACACATTGGAAGTACTTGATGCCGCCATCCTGGCCATTTTCTTGGCTTGAAGCAGCTTCTCGGATTTGCCGATTATATTTTTGAAATTATACCGGCTGCCCTTAAGCCGCATTACCTCGCCTTTATAATATTTCAATTCCTTGGTGGTGATATCGAGCTTTTCCACCATGGAACGTATCTCCTTGATGTCCCGGAACAATACCTTTCCCACCGCCCCGACGACTTCACCATTTTTGTGAATGGGTATGCGCATGACCACCATTTCATGCCCCTGAATTTTCTGGGTCTCGCCAATTTCCGGTTTACCGGTCTTCACAACGATATGCATGCGGGTATTTTCAATAACATCTTCAACCGGCCGTTCAAGCGCATCTTTTTCATCGATGCCTAAAAACGTCTGGTATGCCTTGTTGAATCTTTTAATTATCCCGTTTTTATCCACAACCACGATACCATCGTATGTCGTCTCCAAAATTGTTTCCAGGATTTCAACGGAATCTTTTGCAACGGCAAGCTCCCGAGCAAGGTTTTCAATATCAGTCGTATCCTGGAATATGGCAACAGCCCCCACCAAGACCCCGTCCTTGTAAACCGGGGTTCTGTTGGAATAAATGCTTATTCCATTAATCTCGACCTTTCGTCCCACATCCGGAACCCCGGATTGTAAAATGGAGATAAGGGACGGAATATTAAACAATTCGTCCACTTTCTGTCCCAAGGCATCGCGGTTGTTAACGCCCAGAATCTTTTCGGCCCCCTTGTTGAACAGCGTGATAATACCATCATTGTCAACAGCCAGTATACCGTTGTGCGTGGAGTTGAAAACAGCGTAAAGATGCTCGATGGAGCAATTTTTTCTATTGGCAATCATGGGTGCCCCCTGTTTGGGATAGGACTTTATTAATACGCGCAACTCACCAGAATTCAACGTACACCGGATTGCGCAAGCCTTGATCTTGGATTTTTTACAAAGCTGTCTGATCGTGACTTTTCCGAAACCATCAATTTTGTGGCGACAAATACTGCGGGGAGACGTTTTCCATCACAATGAAAAATCACTACGCCTTGTGTATGAACTATAAATGATAATGCACTGGTAAGTAAAGTGGGATGATATGTGTTAAGTATACGTTTTGGTTATTGCCAAAAGCTGCCAGACCTCCCCGTGGGAATCGAACTTTTTTGTTCGCCCCCACATGGAGATCGCTGATATTTGCCATTGCGGCTCCATCGATAACCGGCATTTATTGAACAGATCCAGATATTACTTAACGATTATCACCGGGCAAGTCGCATGTATGATAACATATTGAGCGGTTGATCCGAAAATCAGCTTATCCATTTTCGATCTTTTGCGGATACCGATAACGATCTCGTCCATGTTTTCTTCCTGGGCGTAATTAACTAGGTCTTCATCAGGTGTCAGTCCTCTTACAAGCAGATGCTTTTCGCATTCGATCCCTTCTTTTCTGACCTTTTCGCAGGCTGTTTCATGTTCAGCCTCGATCTTGATAATCTCTTCCTGCTCATTGCGAGTTCCTTTTTCCATGGAAGCGATCAGGTATATTTTTCCATTGAAAACCCGGGCATGCATAATAGCAAAATCCAGTGCCGCACGTGATGATCGCGATCCAGTATAACAAACCATTATTTTCATATTAAATTCTCCTTATGCATATTTCTTTTTTAATAAACAATGCTGCTCAAACCATTTTTAGCCGATTTTTATACCTGGGTCAAATTTTAATGTTATATGAAACTCGACTCAATGATCGATGGCATCAATACCGTCTCTATGGTGGAGGTGACCTTCCCTGATCGTCCGGTCTTGTTGATCGCCAACATCGACCATCCAATAGCCGCCACTCACACTACCGTTATCGAAAAATCACGGTAATTCGACAATACGCCGTGTATCAACCGCTTTTGCAGGCTGCTAACTGGACCCAGGGGCGCAGGACAATAAATGATACTGCGATCAAATGCAAGAATACCTTACCGGCTCAACACAATGCCTCAGTGAATGTCTTTGTCTTTAAACAGCCTCCTGGTATTTCCGGGAAGACACTTCAATATCAAGGGGGGGTGTGGTGTCATTTTCCCAGGTTTAAGCGGTAGTGGGATGGAGGTACAAAGAACTGACAATGCTCAGAGAAGATTTTTTTCCGGCTTAACCGCCGATATATGATTTTATCAGGTTTTCATCACTCCTCGACTGACTGCATTCGCCCGAAAGAACGCACGCGCGCGGTTTTCAAGAACATAGCCCCGTTCGGTAATATTTAATGCAATATTGGCATCCTGATCCCGCATGGTACAAACAATTGTTGAAAATCCATTCAGAAAAGATAACATCCATATCATTTCCCAGGGACAACGGAAAAACGGTACAGGTAATAGAAGAGCTAACCGGCATCACCGCGTCGGGACCGCCGGATCATCAAGAGACTAACCGTAGCCAGTACACCGCTTAGCGTTCCAAAGAGGAATACCCATGTGTACCCCTGAGTCTGATCAATGCTCCAACCGCATATCACCGGTGAAAAAATTGAACCGATACCCAGGAAAAGGGTCCACAGACCGACCACCCCCCCCGTATTTGTTCTGGGAAAAAAATCGGATGCGCATGCGGCATAAACAGGCCATACGGCACCATACCCGAAACCATACGATGCTGCAGCCAGATGCAGCATCCATGCAGAAGGGGAAAGCAGCATCAGCAGACAGGCCGCTCCCATTATCAGGCCACAGGTCATCATGACATTGATGCGTCCCAGTTTATCCGACAGCGTTCCCAGGATCAGCTGGCCGAAAATACTGAAAAATGCAATCATCGCAATCAGTCGTGTGGAAACGGCAAAGGACAAGGACAATTCTTCCCGGGCATAAATCGGCAAGAACCCAAACGGAATCAGGACATTGAAACCCATCAACAGATAGGAGATCCCGATAACCCAGAAGATTTTATCGAAGAGGATAATGTGGTAGGATTTGTAGAATGATTGGAGTGTTGTTACCATCTTTCCTCTTTCTTCCGGCGCTTCCAAAGGGTTCCGAATTAAAATCAGGTTCAGCAATGCAATTCCAAGCCCAACCCCGCCAAGGCTTATCCATCCGATTTTCCAATGAGAGGCGGATACAATGGCAGGCAGTAACAAAGCCCAGAAGGTAACCCCTACGCCAACTCCCATGGTCACAAAAGACAAGGCAGTGCCCCGTCGATTACTCGAAACCCATTTCAGCACCAGTGCGGCCATCGGTGCGTAGCAGGCTGCTGCTCCAAGGCCAACGATGGCAAATAAAATATAGGCCTGGACAAAATTATTCGTAAAACCCATCATCAGGGCACCAATGGACATTAATGCACAAAAAGCAGAAATCAGCAGGCGATAATTTAATAGATCGGATAGGGCACCTAAAACAGGTGCGCAGCATGTGTAAACAACAAAATAAACCGAAAAAAGGGAACCTGCCTTGACCTTAGAAATCCGCCACTCCGCCAGCATATCAGGCAATAGCATTCCGTACGCATACCGGATCGCATAAACGATTGATAGTGTCAAAAAACCTGAAATTATTATTAAATAAGCGCGTTTGTGCACTACTTGCCTCACGCTAAATGTGATATTCCCACTTACCTAATCAACAACAAAGCCTGAACACAAATGAAGCCTTATATGCCACGCATATCCGGTCGAGACATAATGGCATCATACCATGGATAAACACCGTAATCTAATGAATTATTCAGTGCATAACATGAAGTGTAGATCAACATCCAAAGCAAGCCGTCCTACTACCCCAGCGCGCAGGCGAACACCAAAATAAACATAGCCTGCGATCCTGGTGGCCATTTTTTAAAACCATCCCCTTTCGAAAGCAGCAAACGGCGGGATGCCTGTCACACTTGCTCCTTTGCTTTTAGTCCTTTCTTTTTCTTACTCTCTTTTCCAGTATATGAATCGTTTCAACAATCACTTTCAGGCGTTACCGTCTTACGGATCGCGACCCATCTGCCATTAGATCAGCGAAGCGGATACCCGTCAGTAACGCTGATCCATTTCAGTTGCAGTCGCTCTGGGTAATGGCAACGGGATCAGCAACACAGTTCATGAAAATGACCTTTTAAATTCGAAGTTTCAGGGAATTTACATTTTTCCTGTCGTACTTTATATTC
>SLIE01000012.1 GCA_007135795.1 Desulfobacterales bacterium | reverse complement strand
TCTTTTAAGGTGTCGATTCCATCCATTCCAGGCATCCATATGTCAAGAAGTACCATGTCCGGGTTATCTTCCTCGATGCGCTGAAGTGCCTCGTATCCATTAGTTGCCGTGATGGTTTCAAATCCCTCGTCCATCAATATGCCGCTGAGGGATTTCAGGATAGAGATTTCGTCGTCTACAATCAGAATTGTTGGGAACATGGAAAACCTTTGTTTATAGAATAGGGTTACACGAATAATGATGCATGGTTCTTTATGCATACACTTAGGGATCTGCCACAATAGACACTCATGTTATGGGCAGTTCGATGACGAATCTGGCTCCCTGCGGATCAATGTTTTCTGCGTAGATGCGGCCTTTGTGGTCGGCTATAATGGTGGAGACGATAGCCAACCCCAGGCCCATGCCGGATTTCTTGGTGGTATAGTCCGGCTCGAAAAGATAGGGCTTGTCCACCTCGCTGATGCCGCTGCCGGTATCGACAATCGAAATTATTAATTTTTCGCCGTAGGGGTCATTGCCGACATCGATCGTTATTGTGCCGCGATTCTTTGTGGCGGCCAGGGCATTGTCTATAAGATTTATCATAACCTGCTTGATCTGTTGCCGGTCAAGGTTTAACTCCGGGATCGTTTCCGGGATATTGACGTTAAATACCACATCGGTATGTCCTTCCCGGTAAAGCGCCACGGATTCATTGATGATTTCCGACAGGTTGCAGTAAGTGGGGTTGGAAGCCGGAAACCGTGCAAAAGCCGAAAATTCATTAACCAGGTTTCGGATCAATTCGGTATGATCGATAATTGTCTGGGTGCATTCCGAAAATATCGGATCGTTAATGGTCTCTTGATACTTGCGTTTAAGCCGTTGGGCGGAAAGAGATATTGGCGTAAGCGGATTTTTTACTTCATGGGCAATTCTCCGGGCAACTTCTCGCCATGCGGCCATTCTCTGTGCTTTTTCCAGTTCGGTCAGGTCATCGAAAACCATCACTGTACCAATCATGCGCTTGTTTTCGTCTTCCAGGTTATTGAAATTCGCACTGAATGTCTTTCTCTGGCCGTCTATGATGAGGTGAAATGACTTGGAAAGGCCGCCGCTTTCAGGAATTTTAATCCTGTCGGTGATTTTCTTTGCAAGCTGTGGATCCTGACCTTTGAGCATGTGTTTGTAACTCCGGTGTATGATATCCTCTGAATTTATTTTGAGCATCCGTTCGGCCGAGGCATTCATGGTGGTGACAAACCCGTTGGCATCAAAAGAGATTACCCCTGTGGAAACGTTGTTGATGACAATCTCCATGTACCGCCGGCGTTCCTCGATCTCCATATTCTGTTCGAACAATTTTTTTGTGGAATATTCGATTTCCCGCCTGTTGAGGCGGAGATCGCGGGTCATCTTGTTAAATGAATCCACAAGCGTCTTCATCTCATCATCTGCCACCACGTTTATCGTGTGGGTCAGATCTCCTTCGGCGACCTTGCGCGTTCCTTCGGCAAGTTCCATAATAGGGACGGTAATCGATTTGGAAATAAACATGCCGAACCATATCGCGCAGAACATGACAAGAAGGGCGACAATCGTCAAGGAGATATAATACGTGTACCGAACCGGTTGTTTCAGCATCTTGATTTGCTGGTACTCACCGATACCCCTGGAAATCGAATCCAGATGTTCCGCCATTTCAACCGGCATCAGTTCTCCAATCACGATAAATCCGGTTACATTACCTCCTTTTGTGCCAAACGGAATAGCGGAGATATTCCGGATTAACTCTCCTGAAGCGAGCAGCTCCGATGACATCCAGGTGCTCCCCGGATTGGAAAGTCCTTTTTTAAGGATTTCAACATCAAGCGGGGCAAAATCATCCGTGGATAAATTGTCATCCGTCGATACGGTAACGATCTGGAAATCAGCGTTGTACACCTCTACCGAGTCCAGGTTGAATTCTCTTTGTACGATCTGGGTGTAATTGCTCAGGTTTCTGCTATTATCCGGATTCAGGAGGTTTCGGGTCTCGATCTGGTATGCTGCCTTGTCCAGGAAAAAACGGTTGTTGTCTTCCACATGGGCATACATGTTTCTTCCCACGGACAAGGAGTCTTCAAGCGCTTTTTCGATGGGTACGTGAAACCAGAACTCGATGCTGGTAGTGATAAAATGCAGGGAAAAAAGAAAAAGAACCGAGGCCGGCAAAAGGGAAAGGGTTACAAATGAGGCAATCAGTTTGGTTCGTAAACGGGTCCCCGGGATACGGCGCCTGCGTTCGTAGAAGAGCTTGACCGCATTTCGGAAAACCAGGAAAATAAGCAGGATCAGCAGAAGCATGTTTATGTTCATCAGGATGAACATAAACATCATGTTGGATATTGAAATTTGGGTGTTGGTAAAAACCGGTCTCAGGATCAGTGATGTTATGATGATGACCAGTAACAGCGAGACACAGATGATTATGAAATCACGCTTCCGTCTTCTCCGATCGGCTTCGGCTTCCGGGTCTTTGGGTACTATGTAGCGGTTCTTTTTCATTTAGTATATGAAATCGATAGAATGCCAGCTGGTTTCAAAATCCCATAAAGAGATAAAGAAAAAGATATAATTCAGAAAAAAGGGGAGCGTGACCTTGTCCAGTTCGGCCTTGGCATTGATTTTGTAACGGGTATCGGTTTTTAACGATTCCAGTGGAATTACCGGAACGTCTGAGACTTCGGACATCCATCTTCTGGCATCTTCAAAAGAATCGGTGGTCAGGGGCCGGTAATTTTCCCATGAGCGCCTGACCATGAAATTTTTTCTGAGCGTATCGTAGCGAATGGTATTGGTCAGCTTGATTTCGTGAATCTGTTTGTCCGGAAACAGTGTGCGGGTTTGGGTCACGGTAATCACGTAGGAGAAACTCGTTACAATACCGTTCATTACAGCTTCATTAAGCCTGTCGGTGAAAGCTCCGTCTACTTCTACGGACAAAATGAGGTTTTCCTCGGTGTTGCTGATCGACATGTTCGTGATTTCGGCCGCAGAGATGCAGGTAACGACAGTTAAAACGATCAGCACCGCAGTAATCCACACCGCGCACACGCGTATGGCGAGACGTTTCGTCAAAAAATAGACTCCCGAAGGATACAATCACACGGTTTGCAAAACAATTGGGCACACCTGTTGCCGGTTAAAAATTCCGTTCGTCCGATTGAAACCATCGTTGTTCTGTATACGCAAGTTGGTTCCAATGAATTTAACTGTTCATTTCAGTATCGACAGGAGAGGTTTTCCACGCTTTTTTCTGCTTGAAAAATTCTTTTAAAAACTCATGATTAAAATTGTGGCCGGATTTGTACAGCTCTATGTGACCTAAAATCGGCATCCCCAAAAGTGAAAAGTCTCCTATGGAATCCAGGATCTTGTGTCGTACGAATTCATCCGGGAACCTCAGGCCGCCTTCATTCATTATTCCGTCTTTGTCAAGGACCACGGCATTGTCAAGGGAGCCTCCCTTTCCGAGCCCGTAGCGTCTGAGGTATTCGATCTCCTGATAAAATCCGAATGTCCGGGCCGAACCGATTTCCCGGACAAACGTGCTGTCGGTCAATTCAAGGGTGTATTTTTGTTCCCTGATCGCCGGGTGGTCGAATTTGATGGTACATGAAATGGTTCGACCCGCTCCGGGCTTAATGCTTACGGCCTTGCCGTCTTTTTCAAGCGCAATCGGGGCGGTAATCACGAAATAAAGCCGGGGTGCGTTCTGCTCCACGACACCCGCAGATGTTATGGTTTCGGTAAACACAGCGGCGCTGCCATCCATAATGGGAACTTCATAATCATCGAGTTCCGCAACGGCATTGTCAATGGACAATCCGGACAACGATGCCATCAGGTGTTCTATGGTGGAGACAATATACCCGTTTTCGCCGATAACCGTTGCCAGGCTGGTATCGATAACCTTATTGAAATGACTGGAAATCATGGGTTTCCCAGGCAGATCGACCCTTTGAAACTTTATTCCGAAATTTGGCGGGGCCGGTTTTATGACCAGTTTAACCGTTTTCCCGGAATGAAGTCCTTTTCCGTTGAACTGTACGGGTTCAGCCAATGTGCGTTGTTTTATGTACATGATGATAGGGATATATTCTTTGGACTGCACTTAGCAGGCTGTTGAAAAAAGCGAGCGTGGCTTATGTGTAGTAAATTTTACCCAAAATGCGTTTTTATAACTCGTAAACGCCGCCTTGCGCTCATTTTGCTGGCTTCACATGCCCGAGACGTTTTTTAACAGTCTGTAAATGTATAGCAGTCATATTTCGTTAAGGCCGGGTGTTTCCCGGTTTCCGACAACCATCAATACGCCGGTTAATTCATTCAACCGGTTATTGCAGTCAGTCAGCCAATTATG
>SLIE01000303.1 GCA_007135795.1 Desulfobacterales bacterium | reverse complement strand
TTCAAGATGTTGGTGTTGTGCACAATAATACTTTTTCCCGTTTTCATGGCAGATTCGATCCATTTTTCCTGCATGGCAAGCAGCACTTCCATGCCGCCGGCACCGTTCTGGATTCGTTTGTCTCCCCACAGCTTTTCCCGGCAGTCATCCAGGGAGATCGCCGCATCAAATCCGGCGGACTCTGCGAACGTCGTCTTTCCGCATGCGGGCAGGCCGACTGTGAGAGTGAGGACACTGCCGCGGGTTATGAATTTTATCATTTTCTTCCGGATATCGATCGGTTTTAAAAAATCAGCGATAATAAGGACAATTTCTCCCGGGCGGTACCGGGTATTGCCCTGGCAACTGCACGAGAACGCTTATATCTCTATGGCTTGCTCCGATGCGCCCTGTGATAGACGGCAGGGCCACAGGTCGCTTATCTACGCTTCGCCAAGAGCTATAAGCAACCTCCTGCAATTGTTGCCACGGCAATACCCGGCACCACCCGGTTGAAATTGATCATTTTGTATGGTCAGAGGGTAACCGGTATTATGTGCCTTAGCTTTGACGATATCATAAAAGTAACAAAATCAGTGAAGAGCTTCCTCTGGGAGCGCCAGGCTCCTGCCTGGCAATTAGGTTCTGACTTTATATAAATGGCCAATTTCATAGATGTGGACGGTGCTCCCTGAAGGCAACATTGGGAGGGACTGGGTGATAGCTCTTGGTGAAGTGAAGCAAAGCACCCTGCATTGTTTGAGCCTGAAAGGCGAGTTTGCAGGGGCTGCGGAACGAACCGTAGAGATATCCCAGTCACTCACAGTTGCATTCAGGGAGCACCGTCCACATCTATATGAAATTGAACCTTATGTTTAGTAATTCCTTTCCCTGAAAAATGCCGGGTTCTCGTGTTTTCGGAGAACATGCTTGAGCCACAGCCGGTTCAGGTATGTCATGGGTGATCGCGATACCCGTGGCTTTCCGGAAGCAGCGGATTGGGGTTCGAAAAGAATGTCAATGAGATGGAAAACCGGTGTTTTGCCTTTGAACGCCCCGGCGCATCCAGCGCAATATGTGATTATGGGATGTCCTGCGGTTTCTTTGAGGCGTTGATTGCGCCATGCGTTGGCGAGTTTGGGGTCAATGTATGAAACGGCGGCGCCTTTGCCGCAGCAAATGGCTTTTTCCCGGGAGTGGGGCATCTCCATGATTGACAGCCCTTTTGTTTCGATGATGTCGCGCACGGCATTCTGGATTGAGGTAACATGACGGGTAACGCAGGAATCGTGGATGGTAAACCGCTTGTGGGGTGCGGGGTTGCCAGGCAGCCCATGGCGGGCTATAACTTCGTAAACGCTGATCACTTCAAGCGGTTTTCCATGAGTGCTGAATACGCTGTGGCAATTCGGGCATGCCGTTATGAGGCGTCTGACACCGTGGGATAGCAGATAAGATTTCATTTCCCGGAGCATGTCGTGGAAATAGGCAAGCCGGCCAAGATCGCGGGAAGGCTTGCAACAGCAGTCCAATACGATGCCGATGTCGGGAATCAACGTTTTTAAATGATTGTAGAGGTCGAGTGTTTTGGTCGGGCGGGTTCCCGGCAATTCACACCCCGGGAAAAAGACCGTGTCGCAGTTTTCCGGAAGGCTGTACCATGAATACCGTCTTGATGTGCCGCGCTTTTCAAAGGCCAGTATTTGCCTGAAAGATTTGAGCGGTGCATCTCCGGATAAGACCGATGCTTCGCGCAATGCTGAAAACAGCTCGCCGGGTTGAAGTCCTGCCGGGCAAACTGCGCCGCAAAGCCCGCATAAGCTGCATTCATAAGCCATGCGCAAAAGTTCGGGGTTTGTTGAGTCTTTCCCGTTTATGATCATTTTAGGCGATACGTAGCGGTCGAGAAACTCACACTCTTTCCGGCACAGGGAACAATCGGTGCAATTGTCACGAATATCGGAGATTAAATCATCTGCACGTTTGGATTTTTTCGGTGCGTGTTTGCTTTGGTTTTTATCTGTGATATTGATATTCATTTTTCGCTGTCCCACAAACGCGTTCTGCAAAAATTTAAAATAATAGTACAAAATACACGTCAGGCATTATAAAGCGTTATAATTGATTTGTTATTCGCATGAAAGAATAATAAGCATATCTGTGTTGAGCATTATGCCATTGGAAATTAGAATTACTTCCAACTTTTCTGGAGTGCGGCCATCACCTTGCAATGGGGTGTTTGAACATGCGAGTTTCCATTTTATACGATAATACTGCCAGAGAGGATCGTTTTACCCCCGGCTGGGGATTCTCCTGCCTGGTCGAGGCATATGGCCGCAATATTCTTTTTGATACCGGCGCCGATGCCGGCATTCTTGCCGGGAACATGAAAATCATGGGCGTCGACCCCCGAACCATTGATTTTATTTTTCTTTCTCATGACCACTGGGATCATACCGGCGGTTTGTCCGCGCTTACCGAAAAAACGGATGCCCGTGTCTATGTGCCCGAATCGTTTGCAGGGGTGCTAACAGCCGTCACAAGAATCCGGAAGCCTATGAAGCTGGCAGAACATGTTCATTCGACCGGTGAGCTGAAAAATGCGGAACAATCCCTTGTGGTCTGCCTTGACGATAAAGTGGTTGTGGTCGCGGGTTGCGCGCATCCGGGCGTGCGGGGCATTTTGACGGCGGCTTCCGCCTTCGGCAATGTTACTGCTCTGATTGGCGGATTGCATGGGTTTGATGACTTTGATCTGCTAAATGGCTTGAAAACCATATGTCCCACGCATTGTACCCGGCACATCGATGAAATCGCGGCTATCTACCCGGAAAAATATATACCGGGCGGGGTGGGCGCCACCATTTCTTTTTAATTCCCTGATCGGAGTTTCCTGCACTTCGGTTCTTCAGTCATCCCGTACAGACCGGTCCTCCATGTGGCCCACGATTCTAATCAGTTGTAAAAAAAGCGCTTGAGATAAAATCGAGCGTTCGTTATTTTAATTGGATCGGTGATTTAGTATGAGGAAAGAAATGTGCATCGTGGTCGCTTGAGCATGCACCACGGGGTTGCCTATAAAGAAAAAGGATTTAATGATGAAGATTCTGGTTGCGAACAGGGGCGAAATTGCGGTTCGGATTATGCGCGCGGCTGCGGAGTTGCAAATGGAGACGGTGGCGGTTTATTCCAATGATGACGCCGGGTCGCTTCATACCCGTTTGGCTGATGAATGCATTTCGCTTTCCGGAAGCGGGGTGATTGCGTACCTGAATGCTGAACGGATTATATAAGGCCGCGCGCTTCATGAAGCTTTGCGACGGCTTTGATATCCCCATGCTTGTACTGTGCGATACCCCCGGTTTCATGGTGGGGCCGGAAGCGGAAAAATCAGCCCAGGTGCGTCGCTTTTCCCGCATGTTCGTGACTGCGGCCGGTGCCACGATACCCGTATTTTCCGTTGTTCTGCGGAAGGGGTATGGTCTTGGCGCCATGGCCATGGTGGGTGGCGGGTATCACCGCCCCGTTTTCAATGTTTCCTGGCCCACCGGGGAATCTGGCGGTATGGGGATTGAAGGGGCAGTGAAGCTATGCTTTATAAAGGATCTGGAAGCAGTGGAAGACCCTGCGGCGCGGCGGGTACTCAATGATTCCCTCGTGGCCATGGCCTATGAACACGGAAAGGCAATCAATATGGCATCGTTTCTGGAGATTGACGATGTAATCGATCCAAAGGACACACGGTACTGGATTGCCCGGGGGGTTGCTTCCATCCCCCGGCAGTGCCGCGTACCGGGAAGAAACGTCCGGAAATCGATACCTGGTAATGGAAGAGTTCTATTTTCGGCCTGAAAAAAGGTAGGCATAGATATCCGAGATATAGACGACGCCAACCGGTCTTCCGCTATCCAGAACGGGCAAGCGCCGGTACTTATTTTTAACCATGCGGTCCAGAATGACCATCAGGTGTTCGTCCACATCCGCGCCAATGACATTTTCGCTCATTATCTGTTCAACGCGCTTGGCTTTGAGGTCTTCGATAAAGCGTTCCAGGTAGGCATCCCACTCAAAGCCGAGTTCATCGCCATCGACGCCATAATTTAAAAAAGTGGGACGCAGGTGATAAAGGATATCAAACATTGTGAGTACACCCGTCAGTTTGCGAAAGTCATCGATAACCAGCAAACTAATGGTTTTATGACCGGTATGCCGGACTTTGCCTGCGGCAATTTTTTCAATGGCTTCTTCAACGGATGCGTCTTTGTGGATTACATCAAATGAGTTTACCATAATATCTTTTGCAAATGGCATGCGATATTGCTCCCCGGGTTATTTGGGTTACTGGCTTCAGCAAGATTATATTGCCTGCCAGAAGATGATTATGAAAATTACCATATTTATTTAGAAATTACTATAATAT
>SLIE01000410.1 GCA_007135795.1 Desulfobacterales bacterium | reverse complement strand
TGCTCGATATCATGCGCCCCGATCTGGAACCAGCGCTTCGTGAACTCTACGGCATCTTCCATCTTCGTGGCGCCACTGATGGGACTGCCCCAGATGGTGCTTACCGTGCCACACATCTTGATGCCCACGTCACGGGCCTTCTGGATGCACCTCTCGGCTTCGCGCCAGTACTGACTCAGGGTGGTGCCGGAATTGGCAAAATGATGCTCCGGGTCGGTGGAGACCATCATGAGAATCCGGTCTGGTCCGAAGCCCTTCTGCTTCATTTCAATGGCCCGATCCACAGCGGACTCCCGGATGGTCACGCAAGTCAAAACGACATCATTGTCGATGTCAATCCCCTTTCGCGCAGCCCGCTGCCGAAATTTTTCGCTGCGCATCGCCTGCATGACATCTTCAGCATCGGTGAACTGGGGTGTTGTGCTTGGAGATCCCAGGTTGGTCACTTCCAGCTCTCGGCATCCTGCCAGGATCATCTCCTGGCCGTAGAAAGTCTTGGCCTGGGTTGAAATGAACTTTTCTTCATGTTGGAAACCATCGCGAATGGTGATATCCCCGATTCGTACCTTTTTGGGCATTCTTGGAAAAATCTTCCAGTAATCATGTTCCGTTGCCATTCATTTCCTCCTTTTTTTGGGAAGTGACTCTCGATCCATTGAGTTGGATCATTGCCTTCTCTGCCAACGGTGCACTGTTCTGATGCATGCGCCATGGCCACAAAAAAAGCCGCTGCCCGTTAATGAAAAACGAACAACGGCCTTATCTTTTTCCCGCACCCGCCATTTTGACAGCGGGCCCGTTCCAATGCTAAAGCATATACTATAAATTTCAACCCCCTCGTAAAATTGTGCTTTCGCCCCATTCTGCCAGCAGGTTAACCTGATACTATTTCAATTAAACGCGATTGTCAAGCCATCGTGAGTTTGCCTTGAAAAATCCGTCTGCCTTACTTTTCCCACCGTGCCGGGCACGAGTGCCCTACCCCTTTCGTTGTTTCATCTATCTCCCTAATACACAGGCGGGGATGCCAGGGTAAAAAGAATGATCCGCTCACCGGTAACCGTGCTGATATCGGTGTGCAGACTTTTGACGCGGACATCGAGGATGTCCTGGACCACCACTTCCAGCAATGGACGACCCTGCTCCAACAGGGATATACGAAGCCGCTTGATCAACTCCCTGCCATCCTTTCGATCAGCGGATTCGGCCAGCTTAAATTCAGCCTTGGTCAGCACGTTCTTGAGCCTTACCAATACCATATCATCGATGATATATGCTTTGGTTTCCAAAGGGCCGCGACCCATATATTCCTTTTCAAACTTGATCACCGCATTGCAGATCTCGGCTTCAAGTTCTCCTCTGGTTTTTTTCATCTCCGTGATATCATCTTTCTTTGCCAGCAACCTGATTTTCCAGCAATTCTCCTGCGGAAACACCCATTGCCATCGTCAATCGATCAGGGCGCTCCGGTATTCTCCTTGCAGGGCATTTGGCATAGGAGTGTTTTTGGGCAATCTTTAATATTGTGAAACATATAGAAATGATACATGGAATATAGCATTGATGTCAAGCCGGAAAGATTTGCGTGAATTAGATAAAGACCAGAGCAGTGAATGATTTTCTATTTAGCGCATAAGCCAAACCCCGCTTGCACTACGTTGCCGCATGCCGCAAAAGATCATGAAGAATGACAAACTGCTTGGCGCCGATATAGCCTATCGGAAAAACCAGCTCAACACCATCAGGCTTCCCGAGTTGTGCACAAATAATAATGAAAGAAAAAACCGGATGATATAGACGTACACAATAAAAATTTGTATGATGGATTATATACCGACCTTTTTAAAAAAGAAACTTCATTTAAATATTATCAGTCAAATTTAATTCATGAGAAAAGCAGGTAAATGGCTCACCTATTAATTATAGACGATCAGGAATATCGAAAGGAAAAACTTGCCCGCTATCTTTCCGAGAAGGGTTACTGTGTTTCCTCTGTCAGTGGTCCTGAATCTTTTGACACCCTTGATTTAGACGCGTTTGATCTGTTTATTGTAAACTTATACCCTGATGTCGACCGCACATGGGGGATATATCTATCGTTGAAGCAACAGCATCCATCCGCTCAGGTACTTGTTTATCTGAAAGAAAGTTTCCAGACATTCAGAGGTTTAAAACAAGCCATTTCATCTATTCTACACGACGACGCAGAGACGACCTGCAAGAGATGCGCTCGGTAATGCAATGACCCGACAGATACCCGGCTCCGTCACTTTACCCTGACACAAGGGTTTTCTGCAAGCGTTCGATTAATTTAATCGCGGTTTCCCGGGCATCTCCCAGAAGAAGAATCGATTTTTCATTCTCATAAAGAATATTTTCGACGCCTGAATAGCCGGGCTTCCTGTCGAAATTACATATAATAATGCGGCTTGCTTCGTGCGCCATCAATATCGGCATACCGGATATCGGGGTTCCTGCCTGTTCGATAGCCGCGGGATTGACAACATCGCACGCGCCGAAAACCAGGACTGCATCGGTGATTGAAAACAAGGGGTTGACGTCATTCATGTCCAGGAGCTTTTCATAATCGACCTCTGCCTCTGCCAGTATAACATTCATGTGGCCCGGCATCCTGCCGGCTACCGGATGGATCGCAAAGAACACTTCCCTGCCGGTTTCAGACAGCAATGACGCCAGTTCCACAACTTTAAACTGGGCTCGCGATATTGCCATGCCGTACCCCGGAACGATAATGATCCTTTTTGCCGAGATCAGGGCGGCGGCGGCTCCCTGAAGATTATCGGACCCGGGCGCCTCAGCCGTTTCCGGCTTGCTTTCAAGTTTCTCCCCTGACCACCTACTCATAAGGCTGCTAACAGTTTCTTTGGCATCGCCTGTCAGCACCAGTACATTTTCCTCTTTGTATAATTCGTTTTCCACCCCTGAATAACCTGGCTTTAAATCCGCATTACAGCACACAACATGCCTGGCTTTGTGTGCAAATAAAATTGGCAGGCCGGACAATGGTGCCGCCTCGGCATCAATCACGGCCGGATTGACCACATCGCAGGCCCCGACGATCAAGACCAGGTCCGTGGATGGAAACCGGGAATTGGCATCATCTGGCGCCACTAAACAATCGTAGTCGACCCCGGCTTCCGCCAACAGAATATTCATATGGCCTGGCATTCTTCCCGCCACGGGGTGAATCGCGTATTTTATCGTTTTTCCCCGTGTGAGCATTTCGTCGGCCAGGGCCGCGACTTCCTGATGGGCCCGGGACAGGGCCATGCCATAGCCAGGAACAATAATCACGGATTGGGCATTTTGGATAAGACTTACTGCAGTTGCCAGGCTTGCCGCACGATCCGCCGATACAGCATCCGGCATCTCTTGTGGCGCATAACCGTTTTGAGTTAAAGGGTCCCGTTCAGCGTCCCTTTTTCTGCATGATTGGTATGCTATTGGAATAAAAATCCGGTAAAGTGACCGATTCATCGCTTTACACATGACATAGGTCAGGATGGACCCGGAAGCCGCGACAGTGGCGCCAAAAACGATCAATAACTGATTTTCGATGACAATTCCGCAGAACGCGGCAGCCAACCCGGTGCCGGCATTCAGAAAAGAGATCAGGACGGGCATATCGGCGCCACCGATACGAATTGAAAACAAAACACCAAATATCAGGCCAAAGATTATTTGCGCAACAAACAAAACAACGCCGATGACCGGTGAAACAAAAAGTGCAACCATTCCGACAAGCAATAGCAATCCAATATTGAAACACACGACGGCACTGTGTCCGGGCAGCACCTGGGGGGTTTGGCGTATTTTACCGGCCAGTTTGGCGCTGGCGATCATGCTGCCACTGAAAGTCAGTGCGCCAATGGTCAGCCCTAAAATACCCGAAACCTGATTTGTCAGTGCAATTATACCGCCCCCTTTAATCAATTCCAACAAAGAGATGATACAGGCTGCAATACCGCCCATCCCATTTTGAAAAGCCACCATGGATGGAATTTGAATCATATTTACGGAGCGGGCCACCGCATATCCGATCGTTGAACCGATTATCAGGGAAATAATCACGGTGACGGGATCAACAATCCCATGTCGCAACAAGACCAGTACAAATGCACAGGCCAAGGCAAAGGCGGCCGTTGAATTGCCCATGCGTGCCCTGCGGGGGAACCGGAATAACCATATGCCGACAATCAAAATAGCAATAATAACAAGATCGATTGCCAGATGAAACGCCTGGTTCATCTCAATCATTTCTGTTTCATCTCCGGTTTCTTTTCTTTAAACAACTTGAGCATTCTATCCGTAATGACAAAGCCGCCAACAACATTGAAAGTTGCAGCAATAATGGCAATTGCGCCCAAAAATTTTTCAAGG
>SLIE01000097.1 GCA_007135795.1 Desulfobacterales bacterium | reverse complement strand
TATTTCGAACCAGGTTGAATCCGGGCGTGTCGGTGGGGACGAGTATCATGCTGGCCTGCATGTGGGGGGCCGCTTCCGGGTTTGTAACCGCCATGACAATAGCAAACGCAGAACCGTCCGCGGCGGTGGTATACCACTTGTGGCCGTTTATCACGTAATCGTTGCCGTCTTTTACGGCCGTGGTTTCAAGCATGATCGGGTTTGAACCGGGCATATCAACCTCGGTCATGGAAAAGCAACTCCGGATATTTCCTTCCACCAGCGGGTGCAGAAATTTTTCTTTCTGCGACTCAGTGGCGTATTTGTGCAGGATTTCAATGTTTCCCGCATCCGGCGCCTTGCATCCGAAAGCGTAAAGTCCTAACGGGTTGCGGCCTAGTGCCTCGAAAATAAGGGCGCTTTCAACCAGGGTCAGCCCCATGCCACCGAATTCTTTTGGGTGCAGGGGTGCCCACAGTTCCATCTTGCGAACCAGGTCACGTTTTTTGTCAAGTACCGGCAGCAGCTCATCCAGCTTATCGGCCAGGAAATCTTTTTCCAGTGGTACGAGTTCCTTTTCAACGAACTCATCGATCATTGACAAAATGGTCTGCATTTTTTCTGAAATTTGAAAGTCCACGTCAGCTCCTTTTATTTATGATTGTTGAAGGGCGGGCTTTTGGTTATCCGGATGTAAACGATTTTCATGTCGCACAATCTCCGGCGCTCAATTTATCCACACGGGGCAGGTGTCTGCCGGTTAACGGTATGTCAGCAGGGACGGGTCGTTTTCGAGCATCAGGTGGGAGGCATTGTTAAATCCCCACAAAACCGATCCATTGCCGCTGTATTTAAGGCAGGTAATCGATGCGTTCATGATTTGCCAGCTCAAGTTCATGGCCTTGTTCCCTGAAAGTTCCAGAGCGTCTTTTACCACCACTGAAATGGGACCGCCGGAGGTAAAGACAGCCAGTCGCTTTCCCCTGCCGTTATCGCGAATTATCCTTTCCAGGCCGCGGCCGACGCGGTTGCAAAAATCCGGGTATGATTCAATGCCGTCCATGTGATCGTATCCGCCTTCTACCCATTGATAGACGGTCTCGGCGAAAAAAGTTTGAAATGCTTTTTTGTCCTTGCGGATATCATCGAAATCAACGGTTTTCGCCTTCGTATCGGTTCCTTCTGCCATATCCTGCTTAAGACGTGCCGCAATCAGGGCGCCTGCGTTGTATTCGTCAAATTCTTTTACAAACGTAAACGATGGTATCGGGATGTTGTTTTTTTCGTAAAAGCGAATCATCGGACTTGCCGTATCGATGTGCCGCTTCATCTGTCCGCAATAGATGGCATCGAACTGTATACCCGTACCGGACAGATATTTGGCAAGAATCTCAGACTGACGCTCACCCGAGGGGGATAATATGTCGTAATCGGCTTTCCCAAAAGAAGCCTGTCCATGTCGGATAAAATAGATTTCACTCATGTCGGATAATTTCTGTTGTCTGACGGAAGGGGAAAACAGGATCATTCCGGTTGACGCCCTCCAGGCATTGGTGTAATTTTTATGTATATTTTCGGTAAATACTATAGACGACACCTTGATGACAAGATGATACTCGCCTCATGGGTTTTACTTTAGCGAGAGAGGATGATCCGAGTCAATGAAAAAAATCGAACGCTCGTTATTTTTTTATTGACACAAAACCGCACATCCTTAATATTGAACATATTCATCTGAGCGATGAGATTCACCATTCTTTTTTATTGAAATCCGAGCCAGGTAAGGCTGATCTGTCATGAAAATACTTGTGTGTGCGAAATTTGTTCCCGACACAGACCATCTCATTATCAAGGAAAGTGAGGGTGGCAAGGCGGTGATCGGTGATTTATCCGAATACAGAATGAACCGGTTTGATGAATTCGCCGTGGAAGAAGCCGTGCGGATAAAAGAGCAATCAGGCGGCGTGATCGTCGATGTGCTGACGGTCGGTCCGGAGCCATCGAAAGATGTTCTCCGGCGGGCCATGGGAATGGGGGCGGATAACGGCATTCACCTGGCAGTCCGGGGTGAACAATACCTGAGCCCCATGGTGGTTGCGGCAGGCATTGCCGATTATGCCCGTGAAAAAGACTATAATCTGATTTTAACCGGGGCCATGTCCGAAGATATGATGAATGGGCAGGTGGGCCCGATGGTGGCATCTTTTTCCGGTCTGCCGTGCGCCACTCAGGTTATCTTACTTCGGTTGTCTTCCGGGCGAAGGAACGATCAATCCGAAGAAAACCCCGATGCGTCATCCGATTGGGTGGCTGTTTACGTGGAAAGAGAAATCGAAGGTGGAAACCGGGAAATGCTGGAGATTGATCTGCCGGCAGTGATTGCAGTTCAAACCGGCATCAATGAACCGCGTTACCCGTCTCTATCCAATCTGTTAAGGGCCAACAAGCAGGAGATAGAAACCATTGCACTCGGTGGTGACAACAGCGTGTTGAAAGCGCCTGAGGATCTTGTAAGCACGATTGTCCCCCCAAAAATGCGTGCCGGCCGTCATGTGGAGGGTTCTGCGGCTGAAAAGGCCGAACAGTTGCTTTTAATCTTACACGACAAGGCGCTTATAAAATAGCATGGTAAATAAAACACATACGGCTGTTATCGCCGCACATGCAGATGGGCGCGTTCTGAGTGAAACGTGGGATCTCGTGGCATTTGCGCTGCAATTGAATGGGGGGCGCCCTGAAAACATTGAGATTCTGGTGTTGGGCGATAATATTGATCGGCTGGCTGAAGAGATCGCCGGAAAAAGTGGCATTGACGTGAGGGCAATTTTTTGTACCGGGCTGACCGGCTATTCATCCGAGGTCTATCTGTCGGTGCTGGCCCGGGAGCTTGAAAAACAGGCGGATCTTGCTTACGTTTGCGCGCCGCACAATTCCCAGGGGATGGATTATGCACCCGCACTGGCTGCCCGGTTTGGGGCGGCATGTATCTCAGGGGTGAACGGGATTTTTTTGGAAGAAGGAACATTTTTTTTCCAAAAGGATATATACGGGGGCAAAATAAAAGCAAACATGGTGTCGCACACGGCGACGACGGTGCTGACAATTCAATCGGGGGTTTTTAAACTCGATCCGGAGAGGCAGGCTTCCCCCGGGGGCGTGGTTCGGACAGATGCCCGGTTTGCAATTGATCGTACCCGATTTTTGGGGGTGCGAAAAGGCGGGGGCGATTGTGCCGGTATTGCCGAGGCCAGGGTGGTGGTTGCGGCCGGCAGGGGGATCGGTGAACTGGAAAACATGGAGATTATTCATCGCCTGGCGGAATTGTTTCCAAAATCAGCCGTTGCCGGTACGCGAATTGTTTGCGACCAGGGTTGGCTCCCTTACAATCGCCAGGTGGGCGTAACGGGCATGACCGTGGCGCCGGATTTGTATGTCGCCTGTGGTATTTCAGGCGCTTCACAGCATGTCATGGGTATGCGCGGGGCCGGGTTCGTGGTGGCCATCAATACGGATCGGCAGGCAGCCATGTTTAACGAGGCAGATATTTGTATTGTGGAAGATATTACGACATTTATTCCGCTTCTGCTGGAAATTTATCAGCAGCAGTATAATGACAATGCGGTGCCCCAGGCACCGGGCAATGACACATCCGGAGGATAATATGGTTTCTTTTTCACTCGAAAACAAGGTTGCACTGGTAACGGGCGCCAGCAGGGGTATCGGCGAAGAGATTGCACTTGCATTTTCTGATTACGGCGCAACATGCATATTGGTCAGTCGAAAAATAGACTCGCTTGAAGCGGTTAAAAAGAAGATTGAGGATAAGGGGGGCAAGGCTGACGCGATTGCTTGTAACATGGGGAATATGGAACAGATTCGGGAGCTTTTTGAAAAAGTTGGTGCGACCTATGGGAAACTGGATATCCTGGTAAACAATGCGGCGACCAATCCTTACTTCGGCGGGATGCTGGAAGCACCGGAATGGGCAATGGATAAAACATTTGAAGTCAATTTAAAAGGGCCTTTCTTCATGATTCAGTACGCTGTGAAATTAATGGAGGAAAGCGGCGGCGGCGCGATTGTGAATGTGGCGTCGATAAATGGTGTCAGTCCGGCGCCGTTCCAGGGAATATACTCCATGACAAAGGCTGGAATGATTTCGATGACAAAGGCTTACGCCCAGGAGCTTGCATCCCGCAATATCCGTGTAAATGCCCTTTTGCCGGGCCTTACCGCAACAAAATTTTCTGAAGCGATCATCGAAAATAAAGAAATTTATGATTACGCGCTTGCTAAAATACCCATGAATCGTCACGCTGTACCAAGTGAAATGGCGGGGGCCGTCCTTTATCTTGTTTCTGACGCCGCTTCCTTTACCACGGGTACAACGCTGATTTGCGATGGCGGGGCTTTGATTTAGGTATGGATATC
>SLIE01000495.1 GCA_007135795.1 Desulfobacterales bacterium | reverse complement strand
TGCCTGTTGCTTTTGAAAACCCGCCGGCAGTACCCGTGGATGATCCCATGCACAGAAGAAAATCACCTGATGACAAGGGTGGCAGAAAGCCCAGCGTATAACACCCGATATCCGTCGGCTTGATTGTTTCCATCCCTTCGGTAATTTTGTTCACTTCGTAAAAAGCCGCTCTGTGGGAACAGCCCGGACATAAATTCGGGGGCCGGTTGGGAAGTTCGGGAATATCCGCCAGAGCCGGTTTCAGCGGTGCATCATACGGAATGCCAAAGAAGGTCGCAATTTTTTCACGAACCATGGCCGGGTCGAATTCAAACAGGCGTGAAAAAAGTTTCGGATCCTTCCCCTTGACCGGGTTAATGAAAGCAACTTCCTGGGCCATTGCCTTGACCGCCTCTTCCATGTAAGGCTCCCCTTCTTCCACGACCAGGACCTTTTCACAACCACTGAGAAATTTGCGCACGAGATCGCCGGGCATGGGATGGGAAAATCCGATTCTCAATACCTTTACCCGTGATTCCGCACCCAGATCTTTGATCGCATCCATGACATAATTAAAACTAACGCCATTGGTAACCACGCCAAAAGGGCCATCCCCCGTGATGAAATTATATCTGGAATCGCAGGCAAGCGCCTCTGCCCGTTCTATTTTTTCCAATAACCGGATATGCAGATTTCTGGAAACAGCAGGGACGGTTACCAGGTTAAAGGGATCTTTTTCAAAGTGCCCGATAGTCTTCGGCGGGCTTTTTTCCCCAAGCACCACCTCTCCGGTGGAATGGTTGATCCGGGTGGTGGTTCTGAGAATCACCGGTACACTTAGGGTTTCCGAAAGATCAAATGCATATGCCATGATCTCCCTGGCTTCATCAATGGTAGACGGCTCCAGGATGGGAAGACCGGACAATTTTCCATAGTACCGGTTGTCCTGCTCATTCTGGCTGGAGAACATGTAAGGGTCGTCTGCGGAAATAATGACAAGTCCGCCTTTAACACCCACGTATGCCAGGGTCATCAGCGTATCTGCCGCCACATTAACACCTACATGTTTCATGACGCACATGCTTCGCAAGCCACAGTTGGCAGCTGCCGCTGCAACCTCCAGGGCCACTTTTTCATTGGTGGAATATTCGAAATAGAGGTCACTTTCTTTTGCTACCTGGAAAAGATTGAACGAGATCTCCGATGAGGGTGTCCCCGGGTACGTGGAAGCAAACGCCAAACCAGCTTCTATAGCGCCGCGCGCGATGGCCTCGTTACCGAGCAAAAGCATCTTTTCGCCCGGTTTGTCATGAAGTAATTTATGCATTTTTTTTCCTTTATTATGTGTCCCCATCCGATTTGACGTCATTGAAAGGGTTTTTATAAAACAACTGCAATTTTGATCTATGACAGCGGAAGTCTAACAAAAGCAGTATAGCAAACTTTCGCCAGAAAGTTATCCAGAACGTCATATAACAAGGAGGTTCTTCGTGTAAAGAAATTTCTTGCTCACTGAACCCCGTTCATATTCTCATAGAAAAAAAGAAGTTTACAAAGATTGGCGGATTGTTTATATAAATTTGTTCTTACAAAAATTATCATTATATTATGTTTATTAGTAACAGAGAACTAACCTTCTAAACAAGCCGCTTTTAAAATCTGCCATGAATGAGACGACAACATTGGTGATCGCCACCCGCAATCCTGGAAAAACCGCTGAAATAAAAGCGATTTTGAAAGGTTACCCGGTTCTGATCAAAAACCTCGATGATTTTGGCCCCATCCCGGAGATAGAAGAAGACGGGACCACCTTTGAAGAAAATGCTTATAAAAAGGCCAGTTTTGCATCCCGGGTGCTGGGATTTCCCACCCTTGCTGATGATTCCGGACTCAGTGTGGTGGCGCTAAACGGCGAACCCGGAATCCATTCCGCCCGCTTTGCCGGGGCCGATGCAACTGATGAACAACGCTGTCGCCTGCTCCTTGAAAAACTCCAGAATGTCACTGATCGGCGCGCAGCCTTTGAATGCGTTATATCCGTTGCAATACCAACCGGGCAGGCATTGACGTACCACGGCCGTTGCGAAGGCGTAATTACTGAAACACCTTCCGGAAAAAGCGGGTTCGGGTATGACCCGATCTTTTTTTACCCGCCGGCGAACAAGACTTTCGCCCAGATGACACCCGAAGAAAAAAACAAGGTCAGTCATCGGGGCCTTGCACTTGACGAGCTGAAAAAAGAGTTTGACAAGGTGCTTGAATGGATATCGCTTTTAATGCCGATTGTTCCCAACTCTCCCTGCAAGCGATGAATTTCAAGACTTTCATATATATAGTGCCGATCTTAGTATCCATTATTTTTCGATTTAATTCCAATTTCAGAATTGAAACAATAACGAGCTAAACAAAAAGGTGTGAAAAATCATGACATTCCTGAATACGTTAAACCATATGCTGGAAAATCACCCGGAGGTCTACACGGACACTCCGCGGGCAAGCGTAATCGAGCATGCCATCAATCAAAAGGAAGCCCTGGTACTACCGAGTGGCGCTCTGGCCACATGGACACCCCCGGAATCGACCGGGCGGTCTCCCAACGACACCGTCGTAGTAAGACATCCCGAGCTTGAAGAACATATCGACTGGACATCTCCCAACAACCTGCCCATAGAGCCCGCTGTCTTCGAAGAACTGTGGAACGATGCCCTTACATGCCTGTGGAAAAAGCCACGCCTTTTTGTAACAAACCGCGTGGTCGGTGCTGACGCGGATTATGCACTTCCGGTACGTACCATTACCAATTATGCCCTCTCCAGTCTTTTTACCATGAACATGTTCCGCACCGTGCCCAAAACCATTGATCAAAGTGTGTTTGCAGACAAGCCTTTTACGCTCGTGGTCGTACCCTACGACAAGGTCGATTCATGCCGGTACAACGGTAAGCTCAGAAAACTTCGTGATGGCAGTACCTCGGATATGGTCATCGCCATTGACTTTAAGAACCGCCTGGGGCTCGTATTCGGGTCCGCTTATTGCGGCAGCGCCAAGAAGCTTATATTCACCGCCATGAACTTTTACCTGCCGTTTGAAAACATACTCCCGATACATTGCTCCGCAAACGAAGATCGAAACGGCACGGTCACCCTTTTCTTAGGGCTTTCCGGAACGGGCAAGACCACGCTTTCCGCTGATAGAGATCGTCTTCTCATCGGCGATGACGAGCATGGGTGGAACGATAATGGCGTTGCCAATTTCGAACACGGGTGTTACGCCAAACTCATCGACCTGGACCCCGAAAAAGAACCGGAAATCTTCAAGGCGGTCTTCAGCAGAAGAGCCCCCCTGGACAATGGTGTCATCATTGAAAACTGTATGAGTTACCCGGACGGCAGTGTCGATCTTTCAGACGACCGGCTTACGCAAAACAGCCGGACCTCCTACCCGCTAAGATACCTGACCAATGTAAAGCTCGAAGCATGGGCCGGGCATCCCAACACCATTATTTTTCTGACAGCCGATGCCAATGGTGTGCTCCCTCCCATATCGGCGCTTAATGCCGAACAGGCCATGCTCTGGTTTCTCATGGGGTATACAAGCAAGCTCGCGGGTACGGAAACCGGCATAAAAGAACCGCAAAGTGCGTTTTCCCGTTTTTTCGGCGAACCGTTCATGCCGGCCAAACCTTTTTATTACTCCGATCTTCTTGGAAAAAAGATGAAAGAACACAAAACGAATGTTTTTCTGGTCAATACAGGATGGAGCGGCGGTCCCTATGGTATCGGCTCCCGCATAGACATCAATCTTACCCGTGCCATGATCAATGCGGCCATCAGCGGACAACTCGACAACGTGGAATATACATATAATGAACGGTTTCATCTCAATGTGCCCAAGACATGCCCGGGCATTCCCGATGAAATGCTCATCCCGGAACATACCTGGAAGGATAAAGCTGCCTTTGAAAAAAGAGCGGAGACCCTGGCCATCGAATTCTCAAATCATTTTGATAAAGCATACGGTAACGCAAACCTTGATCCGGCCGTAAAAACGCAATGTCCAGGTAAGTAGCATCCTCTGGTCTCCATTCGAAGAAGACGCATAATCCATCTCTCCGGATGGAGACCACTAAAAGCGGATGACATCGTAAACCATCTACTCATTGTAATGAATTTACATCACCCGGTGCCGCCCGGGGGAATTGTCCTTTAAACCAGCAGGCAGGTTGATGCTGAGTGATACAAAACCCAACACCCACCCGCATCCTATTGCTTCTCATGGATGGGAGACCGACGGGTTTCATAAATAAAGAACTTACCGGCTTCGCCGGTTTAAAATGCCAGGCAGGAGCCTGGCGCTCCCAAGGGAGGGGCGTACGGGGACGGTATTTTTCAATTTGCATTTATACAGTACTGACCATATAAGACCATATAAAATGA
>SLIE01000241.1 GCA_007135795.1 Desulfobacterales bacterium | reverse complement strand
TCTGAGTTCTATGCACGGTTCGGACAACGGATCATTCATTTTCTTTCCACCCCCACAAGTACTGGAAAGCTTTACGAAACAGACATGCGTCTCAGGCCCAGTGGAAATGCGGGCGTGCTTGTCAGCCATGTGGATGCATTCGAGGAATATCAGCTCAACCAGGCCTGGAACTGGGAGCACCAGGCGATTATAAAGGCCAGGCCCATTAATGGGGATGGCCGGGTCTGTGATCGTTTCACCGATATCCGCAAGCGGATCATCGGGATAAAGAGAGATGAAAAGAAACTATCCCGGGAAGTTCTTGAAATACGTGAGAAAATGAAGAAAAATCAAGGGCCTGAAATTACTGGCCGTTTTGACGTTAAGCGTGATCCGGGCGGGATTATTGATATCGAGTTCATCGTTCAATATCTTATTTTGCTTCATGCCCATGATCATGAGGATCTTGCGCAGTGGACAGACGTGGTTCGCCAACTGAACTCCCTTGCGCTTTCAAATATAATCGATGATATCACGGCCCATTCCCTGAAACAGGCCTATCTGATTTATCGCTACTTTGTGCATCGTCTCACCCTTCAGGAAAAAGTGGCAATTTTGCCGGAAAAACGCTTCAGGGAATTGCGAAAGCGGGTATTGCGTATTTGGGAGCATTATCTTGGTGCATGATGATCTTTTTGGACATAGCCGGTGCAGGTATCTTCATTATGCAGCGCAATCTCACTTGAACAGATAAAATCCGATAACATTGTCAAGCTCGCTGGAACGGTGGAAGCTGGCCCCCGCATGAAGCGTCTCGATATTTTGAATAACCACTTCCCGCTCAACCAGGGTTTGATTTCTATCGTCAAGATTGAATTTGATTTTCAGATGGTCTCCGATATTAAGCATCGGCGGTGTTTTGAATTTCAGGCCAACCCCTTTTCTGGAAATATTCACAACCGTCATGATCCCGGTATCAGGTGGTCGATTTCCAGAATAAATAACATGATAGGTTCCTTTCAGTTCAGTCTGTTTACGGTATTGTTTTCTTTTTTCCAATTCGATTTTCAAAATTCCGCCGCAAGGGCACTTGACCCTGATCTTCGTGTGTCCTTTGAAGATTGCGGCATTCACTGTTTTGGTCTTATTGCACCGGGGACATGAAATCGTCACTGTATTATCAACTTCTGTGAAGGCCTTTATCCTCATGGGAACCTCGTTTGGAAACCTGGTTACGCTGATTGAATAATGCCCCTGCGGGTAGGCTGTGCAAAAAGAAAGTCCTTTCGCTGCGCAAGCCTGAGAGAAGCAAGAATGCCCGGGGCATGGTTGACTTAATACTAATATTATAATATGACGAACGGAAGTTCAATTGTTTATATCGATAAAAATTGATGCGTCCGTTAAAAGCTGTTGTCCACCGCGGTGGTTTTTTTGCAGAAAGAAAGTTGTATGACTTTCTTGGAAGTCCCATAATTTAAATGTTTGGCTGGGTGGGTATCCGTAAAACGTCATGGTTTTTGAAAGGGTGGACCTCCATGGACGTCCTTGAAAACGATGATGCGGTGTTCAGGTACCCGCTTAACCATCGAATATTTGGTAATCTAATTAGACTTATGGGAAAAGTATCCCAAGGAGAGACCAGTAATGAAAAAAATTGAAGCAATCATAAAACCTTTCAAACTGGATGACGTTAAAGAAGCGCTTTCCGATATCGGCATTCAGGGAATGACCGTCTCGGAAACAAAGGGTTACGGGCGTCAGAAGGGGCACAAGGAAGTTTACAGGGGGGCTGAATATGCTGTGGACTTTGTTCCCAAGCTCAAACTGGAAATTGTGTTGGACGATGATGCTGTAGAGCAGGTGGTGGAGACGATAATAAAAGCTGCTTATACCGGAAAAATCGGGGATGGGAAAATATTTATTCACAATGTCGAAGATGCTATTCGCATCCGTACCGGGGAGCGGGGGAAGAACGCCCTGTAGTAACCTGTAAACTCGTTGTGGCAAAAAAACGGATGCACATAGCCCATGGAATACATGATTTGTTTCTGTTTATGGTCTGTTCCGTGGGCTATAGCTTTTCTCGTTATCAAAAGATTCCCTTCAAAATCAAATTAGTGCCCGAACGAAAACCAGGATTTTTCGTCAAGGTCAAGAACGGTGAAAAGTTTAACCGCAGGAATACTGAGGGTATTTTGAGGATTAAAATTTGAGCCGGACGCAGAGATTGGTGAAAAAGACGGTTTTCTTTCAGGCACTAATTATA
Source organism: Desulfobacterales bacterium (assembly GCA_007135795.1). Classification (GTDB taxonomy): domain Bacteria; phylum Desulfobacterota; class Desulfobacteria; order Desulfobacterales; family Desulfosalsimonadaceae; genus B1SED10-16. The sequence goes on along the minus strand of SLIE01000241.1, from coordinate 2,191 downwards.
CTGATGCGGATCGATCCCGTACTTGTCCATCTTGTAAGAAATTTTTCTGATGGTGGATCCAAGCATTTTCGCAGCATTGGATATGTTGCCACGAGTATGCTTGAGTGCTTCCACAATCATTTCCCGCTCCAGTTTTTCAACCGCACTTTCCAGTGTTTCTGATGGCAGCGTTTCCGATTCTTCCGCAGTCTGGATTGTGGGCGGAAGGTGGTAACCGTTTATAACCTTCCCTTCGCACAGGAGAACCGCTCTTTCTATGGCATTCTCCAGTTCCCGTACGTTGCCTGGCCAGTGATACGCCATGAGCATGTCAATGGCAGGTGTGGAAAAGCGCACCACCTCTTTGTCGTTTTCCCGGGTATACTTTTCCAGAAAGTAATCCGCAAGAACCAGGACGTCCGTTTTGCGCTCCCGTAACGGGGGCATGTATATAGGAAAAACATTTATACGGTAGTACAGGTCGCTCCTGAATCCATTGTCGATCACCGCTTGTTCCAGATTTTTGTTGGTGGCGGCAATGATACGGACATCAACGCTTATGGTCTTGTTGCCGCCGATTCGTTCAAGTTCCCTTTCCTGGAGTACCCTGAGCAATTTAACCTGTACATCGGGCGAAATGGAGCCGATTTCATCCAGAAAAAGTGTCCCCTTGTGGGCCATTTCGAATTTTCCGAGTTTCTGGTACAAAGCGCCGGTGAAAGCCCCTTTTTCATGTCCGAAGAGCTCGCTTTCGATCAGGTTCACCGGGAGGGCCGCGCAGTTAATTTTAACAAACGGATGGTTGGATCGGCGACTGTTATAGTGGATGGCATTTGCCACCAGTTCTTTTCCGGTACCGGATTCCCCACGAATGAGCACTGTGGCGTTACTGCGCGCCACCTGGGAGATCATCTGGTAGACTTCACGCATCTTGTTGGAATTGCCGATGATGTTTTTGATGCGGTATTTTTTTTCAAGTTCCATCCGCAGCCGTTCATTTTCAGCTTCCAGTTTTTCTTTTTCACGCTGAATGCGCTCCAGGTGAATGACTTTAGTGGCAATCATGGCGGCAACAACGCAGAGGAGTTTTTCTCCCTGTGCCAGGGGGTAATGGTCGTTGTGAGGTTTATCCACGCTCAGGGCGCCGATAACATGCTGTTCATTTTTAATGGGAACGCAGAAAAACGATAATTCCTGGCCCGACGATTCCTTTCGGGTTCCCGTACGGTTTAAAAACTTTCGGGATTCGCTGATCTTGGAGATGGAGACGGCTTTCCCTTCTTGTATGACCTTCCCGGTAACACCTTCGCCCAGTTTGTAAATACCTTTCAGCATTGCACTTCTGGTAATACCGTGAGCGACCTCGATGCTGATTTCTTCCCGCATGGGATTTAAAATGGTGATCATCCCCCGAACCATGTTCATGCCGGATGACAAAAGATCAAGAACATTGTAAAGGGATTTCTTCAGGTCGGTGTGTTTGTTCAAGGCCTGGCTGATTTCGTATAACAGGGTGGTTTCGTCTGATTCGTGCATTGATCAAAATCGTTTCATCATAAGTTTTCTGTGAGGATCATTTTCAATTTCGGAAGGCCTGCCCCGTAAAAATGATCGCAGTGTTCGATAACCCTCAAGTCAGCGCTTGGATTCCACAAGGCAAGATGCTTCTCAATCAATTCCGGAGGTGCAATTTCGTCATTCCTTCCCGTTATTACCAGCTTCAGGGACGGTATTGCGGATGCGGTTGAAAAATCCATCATGGCCACAGGCGGTGAAAGCATGACGAGTTTTTCCGGTTGCATCTCTTTTGGGATATGGGCGCTTACCCATGCACCAAACGAGTATCCGACAACAACTATCCTGGTGGAATTATTTTTACCGACATAGTCGATTGCGCCCATTAGATCATCAATCTCGCCTTTGCCATCGGCATAGCTGCCGTGACTTTTTCCGACACCCCTGAAGTTGAATCTCAAGGTGGCATATCCTTTTTCCAGGTATGCCCGTTCGACGAGACCGATCACGTCGTTATTCATGTTGCCGCCGTAAAGGGGGTGTGGATGGGCAATCACCACTGCATCCGGTTGTCCGGCATTGTGGAAGATCCCCTCCAGGAGGATATTGTCTCTGGAATTGAAAAATATGTGTTCCACCAAAATTGATGAATTCATAAAAAGTCACAAAATCGGTAAAGGTGGCTAAGTTAAAAGTT
>SLIE01000494.1 GCA_007135795.1 Desulfobacterales bacterium | reverse complement strand
TGAAATAACCTCCAAGCTTATCGGATTCATCCTGCAAATGTCGCCTGATGACCGCAGACAGCTTTATATGGATTTAAAACGAAGGTATAGTAACCAGAAGCGAGGAGATGTCAGGAAAAATTATTTCATGGTTGTGGAATGTGCCGTGGATAATCGTTTCCAGCAGGGTTACATAAAAAATATCAGTTCGTCCGGGTTGTTCATTGAAATGAACAATCCAAAAACGATTGTTCCCGGAACGCCGATAACAATGACTTTTTCCCACCCCGATTCAAAAAATCATATCAAAACCAATGGACAGATCGTGCGGGTCGAAACTTCCGGCATCGGGGTTCACCTGAATGACACAATCCCCCTGTTCGCTTAAAAGATTTCATTTTTACCCTCGCGGATGATATTTCTCATGCATCTGTTTCATGTGATCCCTGGCGACGTGTGTATATATCTGTGTCGTGGAAATATCCGAGTGCCCGAGCATCATCTGGACCGCCCTTAGATCCGCACCGCCTTCTAGCAGATGCGTTGCAAATGAGTGCCGGAATGTGTGCGGCGATATTTCTTTCTCAAACCCCGATCTCTTTGCGTACTGCTTCAGCAGCTTCCAAAACCCCTGGCGGGTCATTGGTTTGCCTGCACGGGCGACAAACAGGTAGACGCTGGCATGCTGTTTCAGGAGTTTACCCCTGAAATGTTCCAGGTAGTTGTTGGCCTGCGCGATGGCATGACCGCCGATGGGGATTATCCGCTCCTTGGACCCCTTGCCCATTACCCTGACAAATCCCGATTCCAGGTTCAGGTCCCTTATCTTTACATGTAAGAGTTCGCTGACCCGAAGGCCCGCCGCATACAGCAGTTCAAGCATGGCCCGATCCCTGGCCCCCCGTGGCGTCGTAATATCAGGGGCTTCCATCAGAAGCGATATCTCCTTGACCGATAAGACGTGGGGAAGCTTGAACCCGAACTTTGGAAGATCAATCAGGCGTACCGGATCTTTCGCGATGATCTTTTCGGCGGTCAAGAAACGGTAAAAGCCTCTGAGGGTAACAAGGTGGCGGGCCCGGGAACGAATATCCAGCCCCTGATCCCTTAAATCGATGATGTATTTCAGGATGGCTATGGTGTCGGCCTGTTCGATCTTTTTTATTTTTTTTGACGATAGAAAATCACAAAAACGCAACAGGTCCGAACTGTAAGACGCGATGGTGGAAGCGGAAAGTCCTTTTTCCACCAGAAGAAAGTTGATGTATTGGTCGATCAGAATGGGGATCATCGTGTTCCGTGGGCTATGGTGACTATCCAAGTGCAACTTTGAGCGTATTGAGCACTTCCGGGCCGTTTTGCCTTACCACGACCATGTTTTCGAGTCGTACCCCACCCCAGTCCGGAATGTAGACGCCGGGTTCGATTGTAAATACCATATTTTCCTCAAGTCGTGTGTTTCGTTCTTTCACCGGGCTGATCGAGGGCTGTTCGTGGACGGCAAGCCCAATGCCGTGGCCGAGGCCGTGGCCGAAAAACGTGTCCAATCCTTTGTCTTTCAGCACGTCACGTGCGGCGGCATCGATATCGCAGCTGTATGCACCGGGTCGAACGGCTTCGATGGCCCTTTGCTGGGCATCGTACACCGCGTTAAATATTTTCTTGAACTGGCTGTCCGGTTTGCCGGTGAATAAGGTTCGTGAGGTGTCGCTGCAATATCCGTTCAGCCGGGCACCCCAGTCAAACAGGACGGGCTGGTCGGGCTTGATTGCCATGGGGCCGGGGATCGCGTGGGGCAGGGCGGCATTGGGCCCTCCCGCCACGATGGTTGAAAATGAAACAGCGTCGGCGCCTGCTTCCCGCATCTGTTTTTCAAGTGCCCAGGCAAGTTCTTTTTCTCTCATCCCCGGCTCCAGAATTTCCATGACGGATAAAAGGGCTTTTTCAGCGATGGCCAGGGCGCTTTTCATGGCATCGATTTCAGGACCGGTTTTGATTATGCGAAACTTTTCAACCAGGTTTACGGTACCGACAAGTTCCGTGGAAAGGCCGGCACTGGAAATTTCGGTCTGAAGGGTTTCAAACTGCTCGCAACTCATCTTCCGTTTCTCATAACCAAACCGCAGGGGACGGTTGGTTTCGAGCCCGGCAAGAAGACCCGTCAATTCTTTTGCGAGCCCTTTTTTATAGGTGATCACCTGATAATTGGGACATTCCATTTGTGCCTGCAGTGTGAATCGGGAATCCGTTAAAAGGAACAGCTCGTCAGGGGTGATCAGAAGTGCGCCTGCGGATTCATCGTAACCAGTGTCTTCTCCGGTGTAGCCGCTGAGGTAGCGGCGGTTTTCGTCGATGAGTATCAGGAGGGCGTCGAGCTGGGATTCGGTGATCGATTGTCTGAGATTGGTGATGCGGGTATCTATAATGTTAATCATGAGGGATTGTCCGATAAGTTGTTGATTTGGCGGACAGGAATGTCCGATAAGTTTTCATTTGGCGGACAGGAATGTCCGCCCTCCATTGTGTGGTTGTTGGAAAAAAATGTATTGGGTTGAGTGGGTTGTTTGTAGCCGAGCTATCGCTCGGTATAAGCGAAGCGGCGCTCCCACAAAGATATAGTGCATTGAACGCCCCTGGCGTGGTTACGGTCGTTTTGTTCGGGTATTATGACAGCACGTGCTTTTCAAGGACAAAGCAGTCGAAGCGGCCTTGGAGGATCTTTTCGTTTCCCCGTAAGACGGTTGCTTCAACGATTCTTTTTTTCCCTTCCGTTTCCGTGACCCTGGCCACGGCGCTGATCTTTTCTTCCGGGCGTACCGGTTTCAAGAACCTGACATCGGCTGCGCCCAGTACCACGTTTGGATGATTGACCGCGAGCATGGCGGCATGATCGGCCAGTCCGAAAACAAAACCACCATGTACAAGGCCTGTCTCATCCACCGCCATTTGACTGGTCGTAGTCATTTGTACCCGTGCGTAATCTTCGGAGACCTCTTCAGGGGTTCCGCAGAGCGTCTTGTCAATAAGGGAATGCGTCTTAACATCCATTACAGGCTCCTTTTTTATATCCGATATTGAGTTTTATACTGATTTACCATAGACATGGTTGTTTGGTATAGCAAAAATTGATGGTGTCGTTAAAAGTCCCGTCTATGCATATGGAGCGTTTAACTTAGCCATCCTGGCTGATTTATGATTTTTTACGGGTGCATCAAACAAAATTGATATGCCGTAAAAATCCATTTTCTTTATTATATGCGAACACTCAATCCATACCATGGAGAAAGGTCCAAATGGAAAATCATACAAACCTTCCGCTCAGCCCAGCGGATGAAAAACTGATTTTGCAGCATCGGGAAATTTTTTCAAAACCTGTAAAAATTCGGCTTGTTCTGGATGATGATCCGGCCAGTCAGAAAATGAGTTCCTTTTGCGAGCAACTTGTAACCCTGTTACCGGCGATTCGATTGATTCAGGAGTCTGCGGATGGCGAGCTGTCGGGAATTTTTCTTTCAGACAACATCCATTTCATGATGGTTCCGACGGGGAAACTGCTGGAAGCGTTCCTGCTCGCATTGCACGGAAACGAAACGCTGGCAGGCCAGGATATGGGTGTGGATGCGGGTGAGCTGAACGCGCGTTTTACCGTGCCGGCGATTTTAAAAATCTATGTGATCGACGATTGCCCCTATTGTGGAAAAGCGGTGCCAAAAGGATTGTTTCTGGCGGGTGCGGCAGCATCGAAAGTCCATATCCGCATTATCGATGCCCTGATGTTCCCTGAGCTTGCAAAATCGGACAAAGTTAAATCTGCTCCCGCAACGATAATGGATGATACATTTCGTTGGACCGGGGATTTCAAGATCGAAGAAGTGATTGAAATGATAGCCGGTAGAGACCCGGTTCAACTGGGCTATGATACACTGAAAATGATGATTTCCAGTGGCGATGCCGAAAGAGTCGCTTCTCTGATGGATGAATACAATACCATGATTCCAGCGTTCAGGGATTTGCTGACAACGGAAAAATGGACGGAAAGACTCGGGGCCATGGTTGCTTTTGAGTATCTTGTGGAAAAAAATACGGCACTTGCAGGGGAAGTACTCGATCATTTGTGGGAAGTCTTTGATACGCTCGATACGGCAGTAATGGGGGATGTGCTGCATCTGGTCGGTGTGCTTAATCAGGATAGCCAGGATAGACGGTTGAAGGCGGTTTTGGAGGGGGAGTATCCCGAGGTGGTGAGGGGGGTGGCGGGGGAAGTGTTAAGGGCAGGGGGAAGGGGGAAGGGCAGGGAGGGATGATGTTTCCCCCCCTGCCGGGATGCTTGTGGGCTATTCTTGTTTGCTTTTGATTTCTTCGATGACTTTTTGGGCGATTTGGGCGGGGACTTCTTCGTAGTGGGACATTCTCATGGTGAATATGCCGCGGCCGCCGGTCATGGATCGTAGGTCCGGTGCGTA
>SLIE01000200.1 GCA_007135795.1 Desulfobacterales bacterium | reverse complement strand
TTCATTGATCTGCGTTGCCGCCTGAAAAATGCTCACCAGGAGCCCCACAACCAATCCGGATATCATCATGGGGGAGGCTGAGAGCAACACCGAACCCACCGCGCTTCTGAGCAGTTCAACCACCATTTCTTCATTCATTGTATTTCCTCCGGTCTATCCGCTTTACCCTTCGGTTCGCGCCTTCGGCTTCGCATCAGAAAAAGCCCTGCATAAGCGACCCCACCACCAGGTGCCAGCCATCCACCAGCACAAACAGCAGCACCTTGAACGGCAGGGAAATAATGATCGGCGGGAGCATCAGCATCCCCATGGTCATCAGCACCGACGCCGTTATCATGTCGATGACCAGGAAAGGGACAAAAATCATAAACCCGATGGTAAAGGCCCGCTTCAACTCCGAGAGCATAAACGCCGGAATCAGGGTCAGGGTGGGTATGTCATCGAGGCTTTCCGGTGAGGGGTTGCCTGAAAATTCACTCATCAGCGCCAGGTCGTTTTCCCGGACATGTGAAAACATAAAAACTCTTATGGGATCGATCGCAGCCGAAAGCGCTGCGTCCTCCCCCAGTTCCTCGTTTAAATAAGGCTGAAGGGCATTGTCGTTAATCTGGGTCATAACCGGCGACATGATAAAGAACGTCAGAAACATCGCCAGTCCGATAATGATCTGGTTGGGTGGCATCTGCTGCGTCCCCATGGCCTGGCGCAGCAGGGAGAGAACCACCACGATTCTTATGAATGATGTGGTCATGAGAAGGATTGCCGGGGCCACGCTCAAGACCGTCAGCAGCATCATGATCTGCAGGATCGTAGAGACCTGGCGCGTCCCGGCCGCCTCGCCCATGTTCAAAACCAACAGTGCGGGCTCCTGGGCGGCAACCCCTGCCGGGCCGAGAAACAGGAGCGTGGCGATTGTCGAGATAATCGAAAGCGGCATTATCCGGGTCATTTCAACCCCTCGTATTGTTCCCGGAGTTCATTTTCAAAATCTTTTCGCAACTCGCCGGCATTTTCACCCTGGGCGGTGTCAAAATGATGCAGAAAATCGATTCGCTCGTTTCCGAGGCCAAGCAATATCATTTCCCCCCGGACTTCCACCAGGCACAGCGCCTTTTTCCCACCAACGCCCCGCGTTTCTAAAATCTTGATCTTACCGGCATTGCGCGCTTCCAGAAACATGGCGCCCCGCCGGTTCAGATAATAAAGGAGCAGCATGATACCGACTACGATCGCGGTCCCGGCAAACAGCTTGAGTGCTGAAAAAAACACATCCACTGTCCCGGATTGGGCGGCCCAAAGCGACGCGGGTGTCAGCAGGATCATCAGAAAAACAGGCATAAGCGATATTTGTAGAAATACACGACGCATGATTTTACCTCAATTTTTCCAGTCTTTCAGCGGTGCTGACGACATCGATCAGGCGAAGCCCGAATTTTTCGTTAATCACCACCGCCTCCCCCCGTGCGATGAGGCGGGAATTCACATAGAGATCCAACGGCTCATCCGCCATTTTATCGAGCTCTATGATGCCGCCTTCCTTCATCTTGAGAAAATCCCGGATCTGCATCTTTGCCCGTCCCACTTCAACGGAAACCTGCAAGGGAACATCGAGGAGAAAATCAATACCCCTGGCGGCGGTCTCGGGGTCAGCGGCCCGGACGGCTTTTCGTGCCGGGTCGTTTCTCTTTCCGGATGTCGGGGCATCTTCCTTTTCTGCGTCCCTGCCGTTATCTTTTGTATCAACCATTTCTGTTCTCCTGCGAATTGGGTTTGATGAGACGTATCGCTTTTTTTCCATTTTGAAGACCGGGCTGGGCCTTGAACTTGATTTTATGCCCTGCGGCAACATTCACGGGCGCCTGTTCATCGTAATCAAAACCGATCACATCGCCTTTTTCCAATGAAAGAATTTCCTGTATGGTCAGATAAAGTTCGCCCCACAATGCTGTCACGGGGATTTCCATGTCCAAAAGCTCTTTCTCCAAGGTGACCTGCCAATTGCTTTCCCGGGTGTTCTCCGAATACGTGGCGTTTTCTGTTCTGAGCTTATCCTTGAAAGGTTCGAGCGAGAAATACGGAATAATCATCAGGAGCTCCCCTGCAAGTTCGCCAACCTGCACGGAAAACCGGACCTGGATCACTTCGGTTTCGGGGCTCAGAACATTCAACAATCTCGGGTTGGTCTCGACCCGGGTTATCTTTGTTTCAAGTTGACCAAGCGCGGAAAAAGCCCGGTTCAACACATTGCACCCCTCGACCATCAGCGACCGTATGATATTGGCCTCGATTGCAGTAACCTCCCTGTCAAGTACCATCAGATCACTTGACGTTCCGCCGCCCAGCATGAGTTGCACCAGTCCGAAGCACAGTTCCTTGTCGAACACGAACACGCCGTTCCCCTTGAGGGGGTCCAGGGAAAATGAACCGAGCAACCCGGCATCGGCGGGATGTGTCAAAAAATCGTCAAAAAATCGTGAGGTGATCTCTCCCTTTTTAATGCTCACCCCTTGCTGCAGGCTGTTGCTGAGGCCGATGGCGTAATATCTCGCAAAAGAATTGAAAACCACATCCAGGTTGGCAATCCGCCACTTGCTGTAGTTTTGCCCCCGGGTCAAATCGATGGAAGCAGCTTTCTTCCTTGTTGCGGAAACAGGATCGCCACCGGGCGGCGTTTCCTGCAACCGGTCATCGACCCGCCCATCGTCAAAGGCCGAGAGCAGTTCGTCGATTTCTTCCTGGTTTAAAATGCGTTCCACCGCGTTCTCCTTTTATTGAACGACAAAGTCCGTGAAAAAAAGATCTTGCACCTTTTCCCGGCCGGCGAGCTCATTGATCCGTGTCAAAAGATCGGCTTTTAACTGCATTTTCCCCTGCAGATCCTTGATGTCGTCAAATGTCTTGTTTCCCGCAAGAAGCAATACCGCATCCTTGATCTGGGGCATTCGGTTTCGGATGTCTTCACCGGCCTTGATATTTTTAACCTCGAGGGTGATCCCCATTTTCAAAAACCGTGTGGAATCCCTGTGCGCGATATTGACCACCAGAGAACCCAAGTCGACCAGGGGGCCCAGTTCCCGGGCACCGCCACCACCATCGCCGGATACAGCAGCGGAAACATCCCTGCTCCCGCCGGTGCTCAGGAAATAGACGCCGGCGCCGGTTCCCGCAACAAGCAGGATGAGCAGTGGTATGCCGATTATGAAGAGCATTTTATTCGATTTTGCGGGCTCTTTCCCAACTTCCTTTTCCTTGGCCATCTTCCAGTTTCCTTTTTTTTATCCGAAAATTATTCTAAAACGGCAGCTGATCCCGGGAATCGATCAGATAGGGCAACTGCTGCCGGTAATCACCCCCGGTACTTTCCAGCACGAACTCCACACGACGGTTGATGCTCCTGTTTTCAGGCGTGTCATTGGGCACAAGCGGTTTTTTATCCCCGTAACCGACAACCGAGAGCCGTTCCATGGCCATCAGTTCGTTGTCCGCGAAATACTTGAGCACATTCACGGCGCGGGCAACGGAAAGGTCCCAGTTGGTCTGGTCGGGTCCCTGGAACGGGGAGGCGTCCGCATGCCCCTCGACCCGCATGTCAAAAGGGAGCGGCGAAACCAGTGCCACGACTTTCTCCAGCACCGGCCCGGCCTCACGCCTGAGCGTGGTTGAACCGACTTCAAAAAGTATTTTTTCCCTTATCCTGAGCACGATCGCGCCCCGATCCGCGACCACTTCGATATCCTTGTCGAGTTCGAGTGTATCCAGGTGCTGAACAATCTGTTTGTAGACCCGCTGCATCATGTCGTACTGAATCGGCGCAAACTTGGGTATGATGACCATTTCGGTCTCCGGCTCATTTTCAGGTTTGCTTTTCATGATGCCAAACGCCCCCTGGAGGGAACCGGCCGCCTGCTCGAACTTGAGCTTGTCGATTTCGGACATGGAGAGCAGAAGCACAAAAAACGTCAGGAGAAGGGTTACCATGTCACTGTAGGTCACCATCCACGAAGGAGCCCCCACGTTTTTGCTTTCCGATTTACCTGCTTTTCTTTTTAACGGCATCGTTGTGAAGATCCTCCGGCGGTTTCACGACCGCATCCGCATATATATTCACATGCATTTTTCCGGCAGAATACTACCTGCCTTTTTTGAAAACACTTTTACGATCCTTGGGCTGCAGGTAAGCATGCAGTTTCTGCTCCATGAGCCGCGGGTTTTCCCCAGCCAGAATGGAGTTCATCCCCTCGACAATCAGCTCTTTTTTCAACAATTCATACTGGGAGCGGGTTTTCAGCTTTCCGGAAAGGGGCAGAAACACGACATTCGCAGCCACGGAACCATAAAACGTTGTCAGCAGGGCAATCGCCATGGCAGGGCCGATGGTTGAAGGATCATCCATGGTCTGGAGCATCTGCACCAGGCCAATAAGTGTCCCCACCATCCCGATGGCC
>SLIE01000017.1 GCA_007135795.1 Desulfobacterales bacterium | reverse complement strand
CCCTCAATTATTTGCGGGGCGTGTTGGCAGATAAAGGTATAGATTACCCTTACGGGGTGGTCACTGAGCAAGACAATACCGCGGTCAGGTGCGCATTGCTTTCCAGGTTCCCCATTGTCTCGCATAAAGAGATTGTCGTTCCCGGCCGCTACAATCGCAACATCTTGCAGGCGACCATTGAAATAAATGGTATTCGGATGGTTTTATTTGTCAATCACTGGAGATCCAGAAACGCACCCGAGAGCCTGCGAAAACTTTCTGCAAACGCACTTTTTGAAGCAGTCTCAGAGTTGCCGTCAGGTATGGATTATATCATACTCGGTGACTTCAACGCCAATCATGATGAATATGAAAGACTGACCACGGATAAACGATTAAACGATACCGCAGGCAAAACAGGGATCAATCATGTCCTCAATACGATAATCGATGGAACACCGGTCACGCCCGATAATCTGATGAAGCAGACCGCAAAGCGCCTGCATTATAACCCCTGGTATGAAGTCGAGGAGATGCGGCGCTGGTCCTACCTGTTTTTCGGCCAAAGGCGAACGATCGATAATATGCTGTTCCCCCAGGCCCTCTTTGATGACGCGGGAATCTCCTATATGACATATTCTTTCGATACCTTCGATCCAGCTTACCTGTTTGATGGTGGTCGTATCTATCGGTGGCAGAGGGAAGATAAGGGGCGCGGACGGCATCTAGGTGAGGGGTATTCTGATCATCTCCCCATATATGCGTGTTTTATTGTTGGCGGATTTCAAGATTCCAGGATTAAAGCACCTTGTTACCCAAAGCCGGTATTGAAATCTGTTTCGGAGTTATATGAATCCAAGACAGGCAATGTTCGCTATAAAATTGAAAATGCCATTGTAATTTACAAACACCGGGATAATGCTGTTGTGAAGCAAAATGATGACAGGGCGGTTTATATTTACGGAGTCGCGGAAGGCCTTGCGCTTGGCAGTTCATATACCCTGATAGTCGATAAGTTGCAGCGATATTACGGAAATATCCAAATAACCGGGATAGCGCATAGCGAAAAGGGTTGCTATTCGGATGGGATAACTGAGCTTTTGTTGAACAACCCGACAAAGGATATTTCGGATCGGAGTTTCGAAAACGAGGTTATCGGTGAACTGACCGGGTTTTATGAAGATGGATGGCTATCTTATGCCCCGGGGCTTGCAATACGTGTCGTTTTTCGGAATCAGGCACATGCGCCTTATCAGAGCGGGGCGGTAATAATCCAAAATGCCCGTATTGGTGTTGATAAGGAACCGGTGATAATTATTGAAAAACGATCCCAAATAATGCGGTTGGGTCATGGCAAGGAGATGAAGGCCGGTAACAGCCCGGCGGTATCACAGGGCCACCAACACTGACGACTTCTTGCGAGATTTATCAATACTGATTATGTCCGGCACACCTTGTATGGGCGGATTATGCATCCGCCCTTTTTTGAAAAACGTGTTCCTCATACTATCCACCGCAGCATGCGCCACGTTTCAAAATACAATTATTGAACCATGGACGCATCATGATATCCACAGGTGGAAGGTGTTTGAAGAAGCGCCTGAACGTTTATCTGCCAGGAACGTAAATTCTTGATTTCTCCTGTTGTTGCTGTTGCTGCTGCTGCTGGTGCTTTTGCAGTTGTTCAAGCGTCTTTTCCAGCGCTTTTTTCATTGCCGCGGGGAACTCATTTATCGCCTCTTCATATGTTTTGGCCTCAAGGGCCGCCTGGAGGGGCAAGGGTCCTTCGGGTGTCATCAGTTGAGTGCTTGCGTAAAAAACCGCATCGCGATCAGGGTCATCCGAGCCGTCTACCTTAATCGGAACGAGTCGACGAATGGAAGCTACCTTGTGATCCGTGATCCCTTCTTCGCGATACAAGTTGTTTCGGTCCACAGTGAAATCAATATTTGGCATATTTGCACCATTTACCATGGTTCATTTCTCCTTTTTTATTAATATAAAACCATACCATACAGCCTGAATGTCATTAAAGGTAACATTAGACGGTTCAGCGATCAAGGGGTAAAAGTAATGAATGATACTGAAGAGTTGAAAAATGAGATTAAAAGCCTGCTAAGTAAACTCGAAGCGCACTCCCGGGAGGGAGGTGCCGATGCAAGTGTGTTGTATCACCTGAAGCTTGTTTTAACGGCGCTTGATTCCGATCCCCAAAGGGTTGGCACGGAGATTGGGAAATTGAAAGATTACTGGCTTCGTTCGATCGCCTGGTGCTCCGCACTTTCAAAAGATATTGAAAAAGTCCTGATCATGTATGAAGATTCGCTAACAGGTCGTTGAAAACATAAAGGTGCACGTTCGTTGATAGACTGGAAAAAATTAACGTGATTGTTATGGCACTTGTGATATCATCATTAAAGGTGAAAATCTCCGGCTGCTTCCGGTTGATACAATATTTCAATAATCGTGTAACCTTTTTCACCGTGTTGCGTTTTCCATGTTACAGTGTCGCCAACCTTGCAGCCGATCAGCGCCACTCCAATCGGGGCAAGAATGGAAATTTTGTTTTTGGAAATATCTGCCTGGTGGGGGAATACCAGCGTGTAATCGGAAAGCGCCTTGCTGTCGAGATCCTGCAATCGAAAGCGGGTGTTCATCGTTATTACGTCACCCGGAATTTCCTCCGGCGGAATCACCTCTCCCTGCTCGAGTTCTTCCTTCAACTGTAACAGGTGATTTTTGTCCCGGGCATTCGGACTGATGGCTTCCACAAGTCCGTACAATCGATCAAAATCGAATTCGCTTACATAAACTGTCTTTTTTTCCATGGCGCCTTCCTGACAAACTTTGAGGGGAACAAAAAGCATCCAATCATGTAGATATCAACCTACACCATAAAGGTGTAAATAATCAAGCACAATCAGGCTGTTGAAAAAGTCCTGTTTCGACTCCCGACATCTTGTTCAACCCCGGCTACAAAACGGCAAGAAAAATGCCTGCAGCAATCGCCGAACCAATAACACCCCCTACATTTGGTCCCATGGCAAACATCAACAAAAAGTTGGAAGGGTTTTCTTTTTGTCCTACTGTTTGGCATACTCTTGCGGACATCGGTACGGCCGAAACGCCTGCTGCGCCGATAAGCGGATTGACCTTGCCACCGGTGGCCTTGCACATGATTTTACCCATAATGACGCCGGTTGCCGTGCCAATGCAAAATGCAATAAGTCCAAGTACGATAATCTGGATTGTTTCAACGGTTAAAAAATAATACGCACTGCATTTGGCCCCTACTGTCAGTCCCAGGAAGATGACGATGATATTGTTCAACTCATTTTGTGACGCCTTGCTGAGGCGTTCGGTTACGCCGCACTCCCGGAAAAGATTTCCCAGCATAAGCATGCCCAGAAGCGGCAGCGCTGCGGGTAGGAACATGCCGGAAATAATGATGACGATAATGGGGAAAAGGATTTTTTCCGTCTTGCTTGTTTGTCGCAATTCTTCCATGACAATCATCCGCTCTTTTTTAGTGGTCAAAAGCCGCATAATGGGCGGTTGAATCATGGGGACCAGCGCCATATAGGAATAGGCGGCTACGGAGACGGCACCCAGTAGATGAGGCGCCAGCTGGGATGAAAGGTAGATTGCCGTAGGTCCGTCAGCACCTCCGATGATTCCGATGGAACCGGCTTCAAAGGGTGTAAATCCAAGTGCCAGAGCACCCAGAAAGGTTCCGAATATGCCGATTTGGGCAGCCGCCCCGAGCAGCAACGTTTTAGGGTTGGAAATAAGCGGTGAAAAATCTGTAAGTGCGCCGATCCCAAGAAAAATCAAAGGCGGATAAATACCGAGTTCAATTCCAAGGTAAAGGTAATGCAAGAGCCCCCCGGGTTGCCCATTTTCAGGCAGTCCCATAATGGGGGAAAGCGGAAAGTTTACCAGCAACATACCAAAGGCAATCGGAACCAGCAGTAACGGCTCGTACTTTTTAGCAATGCCCAGGTAAAGCAGCAGAAGCGCGATGACCATCATGACCAGACTTGACAACTCGACGTTGGCAAATCCGGTCTGTGATATAAAGTGAAGAAAATTATCTTCCATTATTGATTAATCCTCCTGCCTGACCAGGTTTTCAGTTTCCGGTGGTGTGCAAAGTTCTTTGGTTAATAATCATAATGTGAGCGAGTTTGAAATTATCATTTATGGTCACGTTTAAAGGTAAATAAATGATTATCGACAGGGACCACTATGTTTGCCCATCTCAAACAGGAGATGGTGAGGTGCGGATGAGGAAGGTTATGTTTTTCTGCTTCTCTGTAGAGTGCGGAAAGCTGAAAGGGATCATCGATGTTCTCGAGCAGTGGTTCATAACTGGCGGCGATAATGTCAATATTTTCGAGACAGACTTCCGTGTGCGGGAGGGCTTGAGTGTTTTCTATTATTTTCGTCGTTTGGTCATTTACGGGTGATCT
>SLIE01000061.1 GCA_007135795.1 Desulfobacterales bacterium | reverse complement strand
TATCACAGGGCGCTTCCAAATTAGCCTGAGTCCGGGCAAGCCATAGAGATATAAGCGTTCTCATGCAGTTGCCAGGGCAATACCCGGCGGCGCCGCCCGGGAGAAATTGTCCTTTGATCTCAACCAATGCCGGGTGTTTCCCCATGCAACAATTGTAAGGTGGTTGCTTATAGTTCTTGGCGAAGCGTAGATATTGCCTGAACGAAAACCGTCTTTTTCGCCAATCTCTACGTCCGGCTCAAATTTAATCCTCAAAATACGTCCAGTATTCCTGCGGTTAAAATTTTCGCCGTCCTTGACCTTGACGAAAAATCCTGGTTTTCGTTCGGGCAATAGATAAGCGACCTGTGGCCCTGTCGTCTATCACAGGGCGCTTCCAAATTAGCCTGAGTCCGGGCAAGCCATAGAGATATAAGCGTTCTCATGCAGTTGCCAGGGCAATACCCGGCGGCGCCGCCCGGGAGAAATTGTCCTTTTAGACGGGGAGGCTCAATCATCCAGAGGAACAATACTCGGGATGATCCGGCCTTTGTTGAACGTGAGAATTCCTATCGTCGGTGGTCGGCTTGATCTCCGGGGTCCGGCGCTGCCTGGATTGACATACAGGATACAGGCGGTTTCCTCGATGGATGCTTTGTGGGTATGGCCGTGAATGATAATGGTCAGTCCGTCGGTTGACGGATCGTTATTCAGGTGGTGCCGGTTATGAATAACCCCGATGAGGTCTGTTCCGGCTTTGAGCGTTAAATAATGCGGCAGGGCGGCAACGCCGGGTTTGATATCCATGTTGCCGCGCACCGCGTGAACCGGGGCAACCTGTTCGAGTTCATCGATGACCAGAATATTGTCAATATCACCGGCATGGATGATCAGATCGACGCCCGTCAACGCCGCCACCGCATTGTTACGAAGCAGGCCGTGCGTATCTGAGATCAGGCCGATTTTCTTTATCGGGGTATCCATATGGCGTCACTTTCCGGTTTTTTTATAAAAAGATAGATTCTTTATCGGATAATACGCACTGTACAGGATTGCTTGTGATTTTTGAAGAATAAAACGGCCGGAAGAGGGAGATCCCATTCATGCAAACACGTACCCACTATCAGGTGATAATTGCCGGAGCCGGACCTGCCGGGTTGCTTCTTGCGAAAAAACTTTGCGAACAAGGGGTCTCGGTGGCTGTGTATGAACCGAAAAGGGAGGAGGCACTGGGCCATGACTGGTCCGATGCGGTTGAAAAGAGCGCGCTTGCCTCAGCCGGTTTTGAAATTCCGGAGGTTGTTGAGCGGCGATACGTCGGGAAATGGGTCAAAACTGATGAAAATGATCCCAACAACCTGTTTGAACCGCATTGCATAAACCCTTTGGAGATCCGATCGCCGGATTTATCCTGCACCGTTTCAGGGGGTGTGGCTTTCCGGTATATCACAACAGACCGGAAAGTACTCAGCCGGGTATTGGCCGAGCAGGCGACCGCTGCCGGGGCGCATGTTTTTTATCGGCACAGGGTCGATGAACTGCTGGGGGATACAGCAGGTCCGCTTGAAAATATCCAGGTGACAGGGGCGCAAATAACGAATTTGGAAAAGGAGCGCACTTTTGAGATGCACGCCGATGTAACGGTTGATGCCACGGGTCTTGGTGCCACCCTCAGGGTCCGGCTTTCCGGTGCCCCTGAAATCAACAGAAAATTCCGTGGGTCAGAGTTGGCGTACGCCTGCCGCACGGTTCGGCGTCTCGATCCCGAAAAAACCGGAAATGATGATCTCATCGATCATTACCGATACGGCGCCCACAAGGGGTATTTCTGGACACACCGGCATCACGAGGACAGTCTTGATATCGGTGGCGGGGTGAGTGAAATGCCGGGGCGAATCGATCCGATGACAGTTATTACGGAAATGATCAATGCGCGACCATCGGTTACGGGAGAAGAAATTCGGGGCGGTGGGGGGGCCGTGCTGGTTGGGAAATCGCCTTTTTCACTGGTGGCTTCCGGTTTTTTATGCGTGGGTGATGCCGCGGGCCAGGTCATCCCCACAACCGGTTGCGGAACCGGGAGTGCCATGACGAGTGCGCTGCTCTCAGCCGGGGTTATCGGGGCAGCCCTTAAAAAAGGGGACTGTTCCATCAAGGCCCTGTGGCCTTGCAATTATGTGTGGTTTTCCGGCCGCGGAAGCCATTTTGCAGCACTTTCCGCCATCAAGGACGTGCTTCAGGAACTGTCTCACGAGCAGGTTACCTTTTTGATGGAAAAAGGGATCATGAACTCAAAAATGTTGACGACCGCTATAAACGGTCTTTTTATAGCCCCGGGGGGGCGTGATATGGTCCTGAGCGTAAGAAATGGTTTTTCAAAACCAAGACTGCTTTTAAAATTAAACCGGGCCAATACTATCGGGAAGAAAATATTCCGGCACTATCGTAATTATCCGGCCCAATGGGACCCGGCAGCTTTTTCCGGCTGGACGAAAAAAGCCCGGGATTTGTTTGAAAAACTGTAATCCCGGGGTCGTTGAGGAACTTCTTATCGTTTCTTGAGGATCAGGCTTCCGATGGAATACCCTGCGCCAAAGGAGCAGATCATGCCGAGATCCCCTTTTTTGAGATCCTGATTATGTAAATCAAAAGCAATAATAACGCCGGCAGAGGCGGTATTGGCATAGCGGTCGATAATGGTGGGGGCATCTTTTTCATTCCACCGGGTACCGAAAAGCTGCTTCATAACCATGTTGTTCATATTGACGTTGGCCTGGTGAAGCCAGAAGCGTTTCACGTCATCTGGCGTGAAACCGAGTGAGGCCAGGTGGTTTTTCATGTGCTCTGCCGCTTTGGGGCTCACTTCGTCGAAGACTTTGCGCCCGCTTTGATGAAATAATTTGTCCCAGCCATATGGGTCTTCATCCGTGGCGTGTGATACATGCCCGAAACTGGAACGAATATTGTTCGAAAAAAAAGTGGCCGCTTTTATGCCCAATATGTCGTAGCTGTGTTCCGATGTGACGGTTTCAGCCTTCTCCATAATGACAGCTGTGCTGACGTCTCCGAAAATAAAGTGGGATTCCCGGTCGCAGTAGTTAACCATGGGGGTCATCAGTTCTGGATTGATGGCCAGGACGCATCGTGCCGAACCGGATGCGATACTGTCGTAGGCACGGTGCAACCCGAAGGTGGCAGCCGAGCATGCCATAAGCATGTCAAAACCAAAACCCGCTATGCCGAGCGCATTCTGGACTTCAATGGCAATGGCCGGGTATGCGCGTTGCGTATATGCGCAGGAGACAATGACCGCATCGATATCCGAGGCGGTTTTGCCGGCTTTGCGCATTGCTTCGCGGGCTGCGGCGATGGCGATTTCTGCCTGGATGCTTAATTCCTCCTCTTTTCTGACAGGGAATTTGGGACGCATCCGATCCGTTGACAGGATTCCTTCTTTTGCATATACAAACCGGGATTTGATTCCCGAGGCTTTTTCAATGAATCTTGCTGATGAAAGGGGCTTTTCGTTGATCTTTCCATCTGCTATTTCCGCTTTATGCGTTTCGTTGAATTTTTCCGCGTACGCATTGTAGCTTTCAACCAGTTCTTCGTTTGTGACAGTATATGGCGGCGTCCAGAGCCCGGAGCCGCTGATGACGATTCCGGGAGGAGAGATTGGTGTCATGTTAAGTGTTTCCTTTTATTGCCTGGCTGTAATCCAGATATTTCTAACCGGTACCAAAAATAATGCCCACATAATTTTCATATGACGGGACTATCCCATACAGGATGAATTTAAAGGTTTGTATTTGTTCGCACAACAGGGTCGTCCAAGAGAAAGACTGCATTCGTCATTGCGGTAAGAAGGCGTAAGCCACATACCGGCCGTCATGGCTCAGGCTGATATCGATTTTGTCCTTCTTCCCTTTGAAGTACAACATGGGGGGGCCGGTTTCCCGGTCTTCTCCGTTTTTGCGAATTTCCATATCCTCGATGTTTCGGCCGCAACATTGGGCAATATGCTTCAAAGCCAGCTTTCGGGCCGCCAGTGATTCACGTGCCGCAGGAGACAGGGATGGACAGTCCTCACATTCGCTCTCTCCACATCCGTATCCGTGATAGAGTTTTCCTGTATCCCGATGATTCCCGTTTATGCCAATGCAGTGGACGTGATTTTCATGAAAAAACACACAGACCGTCACGATGCCGCTTTGCGTTGTTACTGTGCCGGTCAGTGTGTTTTCCGTATTTGCCGCGTCACCCCGAACCAGTTTCACCCGGTATTTCAACGGGGAGAATATAGCGTCGGGGATCGATTTGGCAATCACTTTGTATGCTGTTTCCTTTGCTGCCCACAGTGCCCAGAGCATCGCATCCGGATTACCGGATTGCCTGATGGCCTGTGTTTCATCTTCCGTAAACACCTTCTTCATGAAACGGGCGTTCCGGCTTTTGTTTACAGCCCACGGGGCAT
>SLIE01000314.1 GCA_007135795.1 Desulfobacterales bacterium | reverse complement strand
TTGTCCTCCATGTGAATCTTGTTGCCGCCCCCGGAGGTGATATTGGCCATCGTCTGGTTACCGGCATTCACCGGATTTGACCCGGGGCTGGGCAAGGCACCGGCAATGACCGGCCGGTCCGGATCACCATCAATGAAAGTGAGCAGCACCTCGGTCCCTTTGCGAAGTGGAAAATGCATCCCCTGGCTTTCGCCTGCAGAAGGCTGCATCATCCGTATTGGGGCAGATGCTTTCCCCCCATCCCTTCCGGATCGGTCAAAGGGAAGGATAACCTTGTATCGACCGTCCTCGTCGAGTTCCGCATATTTCCCGTCACCCGCGGCATCGATCCTGGCATGCAGGGTTCCATAAAAATGAGGCTTTTCCGTTTTGCGCTGTGGCCGGAACTGCACGGAAGCCGGCAAAGCCGTAATCTTGTTCCAATAGGTCGGCCGCTTTTCCTGGTCGGATAACTCGCCGGAAAGACCGGCCAGCATGAATGACGCCTGGCTCCCCTCGTGGGTCAGCGCCACGGTAAGGTAGTCCTGGTTAAAACTGTCACGGTAATGGTTGCCCAGGGTAAACGTGTACCCGGGCCGAAGAAAGGGAATCGTCGAATCCCCGTAAAAACCCTGCTTCCAGCATCGATATTCCTCTGCCCGTATCCTGGCCAAACGGTCGCCTTCTTCCGGAGTGGCAAAGTGATCCCCAAAAAAATATACCTCTCCATGCCCTTCTTCGAACACTTCAGCCGATCCCTCCACATTCATATCCGGCCTGCCGAAGTTATGATCTTTGAGATGTACGGAACGGGGAACGATTTTCTGGCGGCAAAAAAAATTCTTTACGACTTCCTCCCGATACTGATCATCGAGGCCGCTTGGGGGCGAATAAAAAAGGGGCTTCCCTTCGACCGCGGCGGTATGGGCGATCAAGGTATCGGTGATAATCATTTTTTCCCCGGAAGGGGTCTGTTCGAAATAATAATAAATGCCTTCCCGCTCCATCAAATGCTGTAGAAACATCATGTGAGGTTCCCGGTACTGGCAGACGTATTCCCACTGCGGATAATCGTTTTCAAGTTTGATTTCAAAATCATCATCCATAAGTCCACCGGAACGAAGCACCTGCTCTATGATTTCAGGAATGCTCGTATCGAGAAAAACCTGGTTGTACGGGGTCTGGGTAAGCCACCAGACTTTCGGAACGAGCAGTGCCCGGTAAAAGCACATTTCACCGACCTGGTGCAACTGGTCAAACTCGGAAAGAATTCCGTTGAAGCTCACATTCCCCTCGTCCCGCAGAAGCGTCAGACGGGCCGGATTCTGGATTACCTCGTTTAAATCCAGTTCAGGGTCAGAGGAAACGAGTTGAATTTCAAACTCATATATTTTGGACAGCCCTTCAGTGCCATTGAACCGGACAACGCCAAAGGTGTCCCCGGGAAGTCCCAGCGAAATGAAAGAAAACCGTTTTTCATTGGTCGCCATGGGGGTTTCTCCTTACTCGATATTTATTCATCTGATAATCGCTTAGCCCGCTTCAGCCGGCTACCGTCATTACGCGAATTCAACATTGAATTCGCCTGACCCGGTCATTGTCAGCGTTATGGCATCCGGCATCTCACCGTCATTTCCCATCGCCTGAAGCAGGGTCTGCGAAATCTTCGGCATGACCTTGCCCTGCAGTATGTAGTCGATATTCCTGGCCCCGGTTTCCACTTCGGCGCATCGGGCCGTGATTTGTGCAACCACGTCGTCACTGTAGGAAAATTTGATTTTGTTGTTTACGTGCATGGTCTTTCGTAGTTTTTCCAGCTTCAAGGCCACAACCCGGGCCATGGCGTCGGCCCCAAGACTGTAGAACGGCACGATGGTCATCCGGGCGAGAAGCGCGGGTTTGAAATGTTTGGAGAGCATCGGCCGGACCGCCCCCATGACCGCTTCCAATGGCGGCGGCGTCTCCTCGGCATGGGTCATTTCCTGGATCACATCCGTTCCCAGGTTGCTGGTCAGGATAATAATGGTATTTCTGAAATTGATATCCTTCCCCTCGCCATCCGAGAGCATCCCCTTGTCGAAGACCTGGTAGAACAGGTTCATCACATCCGGATGCGCTTTTTCCACTTCGTCCAACAGCACCACGGAATATGGATTCTGACGGACGGCTTCCGAGAGCATCCCCCCCTCGCCATATCCCACATACCCGGGCGGAGACCCAATCAGTCGACTGGTGGAGTGCCGTTCCTGAAATTCGCTCATGTTAATGGTCACCACATTGTGCTCCCCGCCGAACAGAAGATCGGCAACCCCCAGCCCAGTCTCGGTCTTCCCCACCCCGCTGGGCCCGACCAGGAGAAATACCCCCAAGGGCTGTTCCGGGTTCTTGATCCCGGATTTGGCCGCCTTTACGACTTCACCGATAGCAGCGATGGCATGGTCCTGCCCCTTGATCCTTTCCCCAAGCCGATCTTCGATATGGATGATGGTCTGTATCTGGTCCCGCTGAATCTTGCCCAGCGGTATACCGGTCCAGTCGGAGACGACTTTTCCGACCACGTCCGGGTCGACCTCGATGCGTACCATGGGGTCGTCCCCCTGGATCTCGGCAAGCGCAATGCCCGCCGCATCCAACTGGCGACCGAGTTCTTCTTTTTTCACCGGATCACCCGGGTTTGAGAGCAAATGGATCTGGTCACGAATCGCAATCACGTTTTCAGCCAGTTCTTTTTCCGCTTTCCAGCGAGCGCTGATGGTTTTGATCAATTCATCCTGATTGTCCATCGATTCGATTAATTCCGCATACCACGTCTCATCAATGGGAATACCATTGTCCCGGTCGCGGTCCAGCGCCCGTTGCTCCCGGGCCATGGCCTGCCGTACCCGTTCGGAATCCGTGAGCAACGGCGGTTTGGCGGAAAGATTGATCTTGATGCGCGCACAACTCGTATCGAGCAGATCAATGGCCTTGTCCGGCAGAAAACGGCCGGTGATATACCGATCAGCGAATTCCGCGGCGGCAATGATGGCATCATCCCGTACAATAACTTTGTGGGAAGCCTCGTAATTATCCTTGAGCCCCCGCAAAATCAGCGTGGCGGTCTCCACATCCGGTTCTTTTAACTTGATGAGCTGGAACCGGCGGGCCAGGGCCGGGTCTTTTTCAAAATATTTTTTGTATTCGCTCCAGGTGGTTGCAGCGCACGTCTTAATTTCACCGCGGGCCAGGGCGGGCTTCAGTAAATTAGCGGCATCCGAGGTGCCGGCAGACCCCCCGGCGCCGATCAGGGTGTGCGCTTCATCGATGAACAAAATGATCGGTTTTTCCGATGCTTTTATTTCGGTCAGCACACCCTTGAGGCGGTTTTCAAATTCTCCCTTCATGCCGGCCCCGGCTTCCAGCGCCCCCATGTCCAGCCCCAGCAACGTCACGTTTTTGAGCATGTCCGGCACATCATTTTCCGTGATGCGAAGGGCCAGTCCTTCAATGACCGCGGTTTTCCCCACTCCGGGCTCCCCCACCAGAATAGGGTTGTTCTTGCGGCGCCGGGCAAAGACGTCGATTATCTGGTGAATTTCATTTTCCCGGCCGAAAACGGGGTCGATCCCCCCGGCAGCCGCCTTGGCGGTAAAATCCTGGCAGTATTTTTTCAGGAAACCATCTCCGGCAGCGCTTTTCGGTCCGTCACTCCCGACGTCCGTGCCTCCGAAATCGCTTTCCTTTTCAGCAGACCCATCCGTAATTTTCCAGAAATCATTCAGCAGGGTTTCCCGGTTGATTTTTTTCAGAAGATCCACATACCGCCCTCCCCCAAAAAGGGTGGGTTTTGTTAAAAATGCCATGAAAATGGCCCCGGTACGAATCCGGTTTGCCGCAAGATCAATGGATGTAATCATCCAGGCCTTTTCAAACAACTCGATCAAAAGCGGCGAAAATGTGGGCTTGCCCGGGTTGCCGGCTTTCTGGTCTTCAAGAGCATCAATCAGGCCGGATGTCACCCGGGCCGGATCGATTTCAAAACACCGAAGGATCGCCTGGATATCCCCACGCGTGTCCTCCAGGCTTTTTATCAGAAAATGCTCCACGGTGATTTCGTAATTCGTGCGGGAGGCGCACAACCCCACGGCATTGTGAAGAACGTTGGTACCCGCATCGTTTAGTTTGGAAAACAGGGATTTTATATCATGGTTCATGTGTGCCTCCGTTATTGAGCAATTTTTCAGGACATGCCTGTTTGAAGTTCATAAGATGCATTCGGTTCAGTGCGGTTCCCGTCATACCCGGGAGTGGTCAGCCAGGTATGGAATCCCAGCCTGCACCAGGCCGGGCCCCCCAATGTCGTCGTGTGAATTTCGGTTTGAGCTACCACAAACCGGATATCCACACTCAGGGGTTGATCCAGGTAAGCGTTAATCACCCGCACGAGTTGATCATATCGGTCGGTACCCGGTGATATGGCATGGAACTGCACTTTATCCAGCGGACCGCATTT
>SLIE01000276.1 GCA_007135795.1 Desulfobacterales bacterium | reverse complement strand
GCCCCGTGTTGATCAGCGAGTTTGATATCAGGGGGCGCTGCCTGCTTGCCAATCCCGCCTTTAACAAAATTTTCAGCCCGCCCGGGGGTAATGCCGTTGGAAAGCCCTTTAACGATCTTTTCCCACCCTATGCAACCGAATTGTACAACCTGCATCTCAAACGGGTAATATCAAAACGCAAACCGATCACCGTTGAGGAGCAACTACTGGTCCACGAAAAAGATATGGATTTCAGCACCACGTTGTTTCCATTGTTTGACCATCATGGACAAATCCGATCCATCGGCGCCATCTCTCATGACATCACTGAGCGCAAAAAAGCAGAAAAAATGCTACGGCAGTTGAATGAATCCCTTGAACAGCGAGTAGTCGAACGCACCAGGCTGGCCGAAACCCGGTCAAAAGAACTTCAACATCTCGCAGTACAACTTGTTGAAGCGGAAGAAAAAGAACGGCGGAGAATTGCCGAATTATTGCACGACGATCTGCAACAGATTCTGGCGAGCGCGAAAATGCAGCTGCAGTTGGCCAGCCAGAAGATGCCCGCCGTTCCTGAACTGGAAAAAATAGAACAGCTCCTGAAAGTTTCCATTACCAAGTCAAGACTGTTGTCACATGAGCTCAGTCCGGCAGTGGTTTATCATTCCGGCATGCACAAGGCCATGGAATGGCTGGCCAGACGAATGGAAGAACAGTTTGGCCTCAAGGTCGAATTGCATACAACGGCAGTGGATCAATTTGAAAGTACACCCTTGAAGGTGTTTCTCTTTCGCGCCGTCCAGGAATTATTGTTCAATGTCATAAAACATGCGGGGGTGAGCAACGCCCGGGTCGACCTTTCCCCCTCGAACGGGAAACTTGTCGTCATTGTCAGCGATCAGGGCCAGGGATTTGACCCTGACATATTTCTGAATTCCTCCAATCAGAAGACCGGGCTCGGGTTGCTCAGCTTGCGGGAGCGTCTTCAAACCATGGGCGGACGCTTACTGATCGAAAGCGTCCCGGGCCAGGGAAGTCGCTTTACGCTCACCATTCCATCCGATCAGGCCAACGCCGGAAACCCCGGTCTCGAAATTCCTGAAAAGACGATCGACCATGACATAACCCCGGTAAAAACCACGCGGATCCTTTTCGTTGATGATCACAAAATGATGCGCCAGGGATTGATCAACCTGATTGCCGAGCAACCGGGGATCGAGGTCGTTGGCGAAGCATCCAACGGACAGGAAGCCATTGAAAAAGTACGCCTTTTACATCCGGATGTCGTCATCATGGATGCTCTCATGCCGGAGATGGACGGAGAGGAAGCCACACGCCGCATCAAGGCCGAACAACCCGGCATACGTGTGATCGGACTTTCCATGCTGGATGATGATCATATCGCGGATGCGATGCGCAAGGCAGGTGCGGAAGCCTTTCTGAGTAAGACCATCTCCCCTGCCGGCCTGCTGAAAGTGATATATGACGATAACCATCCGCAGGAAAACAGTATCAATTATCATAACGGCGGAAAAGATTGAACATATGCCACGGCTCAACTGGTGGCGCGCTAATCCCTGCCGTCCAGGACGTTTCTTACTACTTTGGCGAACGTTTCAATTGCAAACGGTTTAAAAACAACTTTCCGAATCCCCGCTGCCCTTGCCTGCTCTTCAATGGCATTCGAACTAAACCCCGTCGTAAGTATGATCCTGACATCCGGACGAATATGCAAGAGCCTGGTTGCCAGTTCCTTACCGGACATATCCGGCATAGCCATATCCGTGATTACCAGGTCGAAACAATGCGGTGCGGATCGAAAGATTTCCAGCGCCTCGATGCTGCTTGCCCGGACCGTTACCATGTAACCCAGATTATCAAGCTGCTGCTTGATAAGTTGTGTAATCGCCTGCTCGTCATCCACCACCAGAACAAACTCTCTCCCTGTAGGCAATTCAACTTCCGGCACAGTATCCTTTTGTACAATGGAATACTGATGAACCGGCAGGAGAATGGTGAACGTGGCACCCTTTCCCGGCTGGGATTCAACAATTATTTCCCCCTTGTATTTACTGACGATTCCTTTAACCACCGAAAGACCAAGACCTGTTCCCTCTTCCTTTGACCGGGTCGTGAAGTAAGGGTCAAAAATCTTCTCCTTGATTTCGGGTGCGATACCATGTCCGGTATCGCTCACTGTCAGGGCAACGAAATCCCCGGCCTGTATGGCTGGATAGTTCAGCGCCTCATCACTCCCGATTTTCCGATCCGTCAGATGAATTTCAATAATACCGCCTTTGTTTCGAAGCGCCTGGATGGCGTTGGTGCACAAGTTCATTACCAATTGATGAATATGGGTGGGGTCGGCATTAATCATTGCCTTTGTTTCAATCTTTTCCCTGATTTCAATCGGCGCCGGTGTTGAGGCGCGTAAAAATTTCGTGACCTCCTTGACAATGGTGGCCACCCGGAGCGGAACATCCTCGGATTCACTGCTCCGTGCAAAGGTCAAAATCTGCTTCACCAGGTCGCGTGCCCTCAAGCCAGCGGAAAAAACCTGCTCCACGCTCCTGTGAATCGCTGACACATCTTTTTGCTGCAGAGCAAGCTCGGAATAACCGATTATGCCTGATAAAATATTATTGAAATCATGAGCAATACCACCTGCAAGCGTACCAATGGCCTCCAATTTCTGAACCTGGCGCAGTTGCATTTCCAATTTCTTCCGATGGGTAATATCGAGAACCACGCCGACCAGACCGCCCAATGCGCCGTCGGGCTTGTAAAACGGTGCTTTGTGAACAACCACATCATGCAGTAAACCATCGGCATGTATCATTGGGGCTTCATATATTTGAACGGATTCAGTAGTCAAAAGCGCTTCATCGGACGCTTCATGGCTTTCGAGGTTTGCCTCCGGCATTATTTCGCGGAGGGTTTTACCAATGACCCCCTTTTGGGGCAAGCCCAGAAATTCCTCAAAAGCGGGATTGCATCCAAGATACCGGCGATCGGTTCCCTTATAATAAATCGGAATGGGAATCGTGCCCATCAATGCCTGCTGAAAACTCAACTGCTCTTTTATCCTGCCTTTACTCTCCGCCAGATCCTTTTCAGCCTGTTTTAATTCCGTAATGTCGCTCAGGGTTGAAATGATGCTCGGTTTGCCATCAATTTCAATCATGGTCTCCCAGTGCATGACCGTACGGATTTCACCGGATTTCAGGCGGACACACATTTCCGGCATATACGCATAATTATGTTCATTCAATTGTTCCAAAACGTCATCCCGATCCGTCGAATCAACAATCAGATTGAGATCCATAGCCGTTTTCCCGATAATCTCGTCAGGTGTAAAACCGGACCACCAGGCAAAGCGTTCATTCACTTTCATGAAACGCTCATCCTCGAGACTGATAATGGCCAAAGGGTTCGGGTGCGAGTTAAATATCGTAACAAAGCATTTTTCATTTTTTTCCAACGCCGTTAGCATTAATTGCCTGGATACGTATACCGAAATACGATCCGCAAGTTCGCTGATCATTTCTTTTTCTTCAGACAGAAACACATCCGCGTCAGTATCATCCCGGGGTGCGACATAGCAGACTTCGAATTTACCGGTAAGCTCCCTTCCATGCCTTATATCGCGTGTAATACAGTTACTGCTTTGACGATAATTCTTTGTTTGATAAATCTTATCAAACAAAGATATTTTTACCGCCGCTATTTGCGGGTATCGCAATGCATCGGGAATACGCTCCGCCGCTTGCTGCAGGTTCGCATCCATTGATACCTCGGAATTGTAAAACATCTTCGAAATATCATATAAACAGCGAATCTCCTTTATCAGTTCATTTAATTCAGCTGTCTTCATTCTTAGTCGATTTTCATTGTGTTTTCGTAACGAAATATCTCTTATAACGCAGACGACGCCGGCGCCACTGCCATTCTCGTCATCTACCCTGGTGACCCGGTTTAACGTGGGAAACACGCTGCCATCTTTATGTTTCATTTCATATTCGGTTTCAAAAACACCACTTCGTTTCAGGGCGGGTTCACTCATCAACCTGAATTTCTCAAAGGCATGCGTATCTGTATACAGCATTTCCGTTGTCTTACCGATTAACGCCTCCGGAGTATAACCAAAAAGCGCTTTCAGGGCTTTCTTGTTAATCTTTTTAATAATACCGTTTTCCTGATCAACGATCAGCACAACATCATTGATGCTTTCCAGCATTTTTTCGAACAGTCTTTTTTCGCGGTGCTGTTCTTCAAAACTTGTCTTATTCTGATTTTCCTTTGTATTGTGTGAATTCATATAATTCCTTATGTGCTTCATTAAGAAAAATCCCAGCCATCAGACTTTATTCCCGGGGCTTGATAGAAAATAGTATCTTAGATGGTCCGCAGGACAAACCTGACGACTATTTGGTGCAGCACGAATTAACCAGATTTAAAATTAATGGCGACTGAAAAAGCTCAATAGCATGGGAGAAGAAGCGAT
>SLIE01000446.1 GCA_007135795.1 Desulfobacterales bacterium | reverse complement strand
CTTGCCAACCCCCGGGTCCCCGACAAAAACCGGATTATTCTTTCGGCGCCGGCATAACACATGGATCACCCGTTCCAATTCACTTTCCCGACCGATCAAGGGGTCGAGTTTTCCCATCAATGCCCTGTCAACAAGGTCAATGGTGAAGGATTCCAACGGATCGGTTGATTTTTTCTTTATTTTTTTGCCGGTGATCATTTCATTGTCTGTTGTTTCCTTAAATACTTCATTTTCAGAGCCATGGGAGATCACGTTCAACACGTCGAGACGTGTGATACCTTCTGCGGCCATGAAAAAAGCGGCATGGGATTTTTTTTCCTCCAACATGGATGCGAGTATATCACCCACGTAGACCGAATCTTTTTCAGAAGATCTGGCATGGTTTACAGCCCGTTGAATCACCCGCTGAAAACGTATGGTCTGCTGAAGAATATATTCCTGGCTATCCGGCACGCGTTCCAGCTTTTCCTCAAAAAACCGCTCTATCTCGTTCTGAAGGTTTTCAACGTTGCCGCCACAATTTTCTATTATTTCTATACCGATGCTGTCGTGCAATATCGCATACAGCATATGTTCAACGCACACATATTCATGCCTGCGTTTTCTGGCCTCCTTGACCGCCTGGCTAAGAACGACACTTAGTCCTTTGCTGATCATAATGTTACACCTTCTCCATTGAGCATTTTAACGGGAAACCTCTTTGTGATGCCAGTTCGTGAACCGTCTCAACTTTGGTTTCTGCTACTTCGTGTGTATAAGTACCGCACACCCCAATCCCGGAACGATGAATATCCAGCATAATCCGGGTGGCTTCTTCAAATGTTTTGTAAAATACAGTGACAAGCAGTTCCACTACAAAATCCATGGTTGTATAGTCATCATTATGCAGCAAAACCTTGTACATGGGCGGCTCTTGAAGCAACACATCATCTTCAGCCACTTTTTCAACTTCAGGCCTGTTCTGACTCGTCATATCCTCACCATATTTTTTACAGCAATAGGGCAATTCATGTGTAAGGATACGCTAATTTCATGTAATAGTAATATAAACACAGGTTGTGTACTTGTCATGGTATCTGAACCTTCTTCATTACTTTAAGTATAAAAAAACAAAAACAAAAATTCATTTTATTTTTTTTCGGTACCGAAGGCTGTTCAAATCAAGCTCTCCAAAGACATTCAGCATACCACCCCTGTTGCGGAGAGCCCACCGACACATAAAGAAAGCCACCAACCCTTCGGAAGCACGGGAATTCTATTTTCCGCAACATTTTTTATATTTTTTCCCGCTGCCACATGTGCACATGTCATTACGACCGACTTTTGCCCCGTCTCTTACAAAGGTGCGCTTCTGTTTTGTATCATCCGTTCCATGAGAATAGTTTATTTTCTGTTGCTTGAATGGGTCCGCTTCAGGGGGAATTTCAGCATCAACCGGTCTGGCGATCTGTATACGAAACAGAATTTTTACCGTTTCCTCCTTGATTCTGGAAATCATTTCCTGGAACATGGCAAATGCTTCTTTCTTGTAAACCATGATGGGATCCTGCTGGGCATATCCCCGAAGACCAATCCCCTGCTTCAAATGGTCCATTGAAAGAAGATGATCCTTCCAGAAACTATCAACGGTTTGCAGCATCACATACCGTTCCAGACGCCGCAAATCCTGTGATGGAATATATTCTTCCTTTTCCCTGTATTTCTCAAGTGCCGTATCCAGAATAAAAGATTCAACCTGTTCACTGGTTATCCCTTTTTCAAGATGTTCCGCCATATCAATTTTTATGGCAAACTGTGAAAAAACAGCATCGGCAAACCCTTTCGCGTCCCACTGATCCGAAGGAAGATTCTCATCCGCCCAGGCCGATACAATTTCTTCGGTTTTTTCCCGGATCATATCCTCTATGGTCTCTTTAAGATCCTCATTTCCCAGTGCTTCCTGCCGTTGGCGATAAATGACCTCCCGTTGCTGATTCATTACATTGTCAAAATCAAGCAGTTGCTTTCTGATCTGGAAGTTATGTCCTTCCACTTTGCGCTGGGCGTTTTCAATGGCGCGGCTGATCATTTTATGCTCAATGGGCTCCCCTTCCTCAAGACCCAGTTTGTTCATGATCCCGGAAATCCGAAAAAAAAAAAAAATACGAAGCAGATCATCTTCCAGGGAAAGGTAGAAACGGGAAGAACCAGGATCTCCCTGCCGTCCTGCACGCCCCCTGAGCTGATTGTCGATGCGCCTGCTTTCATGGCGTTCAGTACCAAGAATATGCAACCCGCCGAGCGACACTACCCCTTCACCCAAAACAATATCAGTACCGCGCCCGGCCATGTTGGTGGAAATGGTCACCGCCGCCCGCTGACCGGCGTTGGCGATTATCTCCGCTTCAGCCTCGTGATTTTTGGCATTCAAAACCTCATGTTTTATGCCACGCTTTTTCAACAATCGGCTAAGGTGTTCCGAAACATCGATGGAAACAGTACCCACCAGAACCGGACGACCGATGCCGTGCAATTCAATAATCTCATTGATGGCAGCATCATACTTCTCTTGCTTGGTCATATAAATGTGATCGGGAAAATCCTCGCGGATCATATCCTCATTAGTGGGGACAACAATCACATCGAGATTATATATTGATTTGAATTCCTCGGCTTCGGTATCCGCAGTACCGGTCATACCGCTCAGCTTGTCATACATGCGGAAGAAATTCTGGAATGTGATCGTGGCCAGGGTCTGGTTTTCGTTCGCAATTTTGACATTTTCCTTGGCTTCGAGCGCCTGGTGCAATCCCTCGCTGTATCGCCTGCCGGGCATGAGACGTCCGGTGAACTCATCAACGATGATCACTTCACCGTCTTTAACGATATAATCCACATCCCGGGTAAAAAGCGCATGTGCTTTCAATCCCTGATTAACGTGGTGAAGTGCGTCAATATTCCTGCTGTCAAACAGGTTGTCGATATTTAAAAGGGCTTCAACCCGTGCGACCCCGTCCTCCGTAAGATTGACGGATTTGGATTTTTCATCCACGGTAAAGTGCTCATCCGCCTTGAGGTGAGGGATTATCGTATTGATCGAATGATAGAGATCCGTTGATTTTTCCGCCGGCCCCGAGATAATCAGGGGCGTTCGGGCCTCGTCAATCAGGATGGAGTCAACCTCGTCGACGATCGCGTAATTGAGTTCTCGCTGGACCAGTGTTTCACGATTGAATTTCATGTTATCGCGGAGATAATCAAATCCGAATTCATTATTGGTCCCGTAAGTGATATCTGCGCCATATGCATTTTTACGTGCTTCCTCGTCCATTCCGTGTACGATGGTCCCAACCGACATCCCTAAAAAGTTGTAGATTTTCCCCATCCATTCGGCATCACGGCTGGCGAGGTAATCATTGACGGTAATGACATGAGCCCCTCTCCCGGCAAGCGCATTAAGATAAATCGGAAGTGTCGCAGCCAGGGTTTTCCCTTCACCTGTTTTCATCTCCGCGATATTGCCCTGATGCAAAACAACGCCACCGAGGATCTGCATATCAAAATGACGCATGCCCAAGGTTCTTTTAGAGGCTTCGCGAACAACGGCAAAAGCCTCGGGAAGCAAATCATCGAGCGTCTCGCCTTGTGCAAGTCGTGATTTGAAAAGAGATGTCTGTTCCCCAAGCGACTGATCACTCATCGCCATCATTTTGGGTTCAAGCGCCCCTACCGCATCGACAACAGGGTTGAGTCTTTTTAATTCCCGATCATTCTTACTCCCAAATATCCGGGTCAAAAAATTAGCTGCTATATTTGTGCTCATAATATGGATAATTCCTCAAATTAAAACTTATTGCCTGACTTCAAGCAGTCGTCACATCCGCAAAAGATTGTTATATGATTGATTGTTCATGGGCAACTGATTGACATTAGCCGCCTCATAGGTATAAATGGCTTAATTATAACAGATCCACAACCAATCACAACCGTTTTTCCCAAGCGCCTGCCCGCTTGCAAATAACATCGATCGCGATTCCGGTTCCGCCTGGCTAAAAAGGTAAGAAGTGTCAAACAATCGAATTAATATAGGTATTGCCTACAGACAAGTCAAGACCAGTAAAACCCTTCCGGATCGACCATCCTTCGGGTAATATGTGTGATACAATAAGGCATAAAAAAAACCACGCACCTTGATAAGATGCGTGGTTTTTTTTATGACATACGCTTACATTGCAGCACTTTCCGGAAATGCATTCAACCACTTTTTGTTTTTAAATCAGTTGAATTGTAATTTGACCGGACTATTGAAACTGCAACTCAACCTGATACACTACATCATGCCAAGGCTGAACTTAAGAGAATTAAGGGTGTTTTTCATCAGCATGGTGATTGTCATGGGACCGACACCACCCGGTACGGGTGTAATAGATCCTGCGATCTCCTTGGCAGCGTCAAAGTCGACATCACCGCGCAGAATCGCAATTTTTTTGCCGGTTTTTTCACTTATCT
>SLIE01000204.1 GCA_007135795.1 Desulfobacterales bacterium | reverse complement strand
GCCATCAATGGCGAAAGGCAACTGTAATCGCCCGTACTTAATGACAAAAGGGATACGTCGTCGTATCCTGTGGTGCGAATATTCTGTTCCGTGAGTTTGGAAATCCGGTCCAGAGAGCGCTCCCGAAGAGGCCGGTATATCATGCCGGCCTGGCAGAAGCGGCATCCCCGGGTACAGCCTCTTGCGATCTCAAGTCGGAGCCTGTCATGGACAGGTTTGCCAAATGCAAGAACGGGGGCGTCCGGGAATGCGGCGCAATCCAGATCTTCGACAATTGCCCGGGTGATACGCTCATACCCTGCCAGGCGGGGCGACAGGATCTGTCTCCCCTGCTGATCGTAAGAAACCTCAAATAAGGAAGGGACGTAAACCCCTTCGATCCGTGACCATGCTTTCAATAATGCCTGTCGATCCGAACGGTTCTCATTTTTCCATGAAATGGCGGCTTTCGCCATTTCAAGAATTACAGTTTCCCCATCCCCGATCACCATTGCATCGAAAAAATCGGCCACAGGTTCGGGGTTGACCGTACAAGGCCCTCCGGCAATGATAAGCGGATGCGTTTCATTTCGGGAAGCCGCGTAAAAAGGAAGGCCCGCAGATTCGAGCATTAAAAGAATGTTGGTATAGTTCAGCTCGTAGAGGAGGCTGAAGCCGATGACGTCAAATTTCGAAAGCGGTGTCGCGGTTTCGAGTGAAAACAGCGGGAGTTTTTTTTGCAAAAGGATTTCGGACATATCGTTTGCCGGGGCAAATACCCGTTCGGCATAAATTTCAGTCTCCCGGTTCAATATATGATACAGGATCTGCAGGCCGAAATGCGACGTGCCGATGTCGTAGACATCCGGAAATGCAAGTGCCATGTGAAGCTTTACAGTGGACGGATCTTTAAATACCGCGTTGACTTCGCTTCCCATGTATCTGCTTGGCCCGTTTACCCGGGCCAGTATGTCATCAAGTGTTTGGGTGTTCATGTTCATTGACTGAGAAAATCCTTTACAGGCGGATGAAAGTGGCGCTGAGATCGCTTTGTCACTTTATCCGCCTTGTTTTTGTATCGGTCAGGCGATTATTGCATACTTGAATGGACAAATTCGAGTGTCCTGCGAACATCGTCCTGGAAAAAACAGTCCAATCCGTCATGCCAGTGTTTATCTGCAAGCTGCGTTTGGATACGCGCTACAGTCTCTTTCCGCAGAAGTTCCTTTAAGCGCATAAACGGTCGATTGGGTGTGTCGATCCACTGAGATACCAATGCTTTGGCGCGCTCGATCAGGAGTTCTTGAGAAACGATCTCGTCGACAAGCTTTAACTCTTTGGCACGGTACACATCAACCATTTCGCCGAAAAACATCAAATCCCGGAACGGCATATTTCCGTCCAGGCCGAAGCGCATGACTTCATGCTGTGCAACGGTGAGGGGAAGGCCGATTTTGATTTCGGTCATCCCGATTTTTATTTTGGGGTGGTCTGTTATTATACGGTAATCTGCAGCCATTGAATAGATCAGTCCGCCTGCCGCGCAATGGCCATTAATAGCTGCAACAACCGGTTTATGGCAGTTGAAAAAATTGGTCAAAACAGTTTCTTCAAACTCAAAAAATGCGATAACTTCATCTTTGTCCTTGAAATTAAGAAAAATCGGTAAATCGAATCCGCTGGAAAAAAAACGTCCCTCCCCTGTCAGTATAATACCCTTGGGAGAAGGGTTTTCCTCGGCAGCAAGAACGGCATCATTTAACTGTTCAAGCATTTCACGGTTGATAGGATTTGTTTTTCCGTTTTTAAATGTAATTATCTGAATATCATCTTGCATTGACGTTTCGAACATGCCGGTCTCCTGATTTGATAATGGTGATTCTGAAGGTTAAGACATTTGATTTCCCAGGGAGGGTGGAAACGTATAACACTATATAAAAGTGAGATTTTCGTCAAGGAGGAAAACCTTGCTGACGCGGGTTCTGTGAACAGGCGGAATAAAAAATGAAAAATCTCTCTTGAAATGAATCCGAATCGGTTTTATAGTAGCGCTTCCGGTTGTGATAGGCGGGGTGGTAGCGGTGCCCTTTTCCCGAAATCCGCTTTATGCGGGGCCGAATCCCCTCTCAAAGGACATCTTGCGAAAAACAAGGGCCGTTCCGGACGGCCGCCGCGCAACAGGCAGTTACGAACCTCGTCAGGTCCGGAAGGAAGCAGCGATAAGTAATGCCGCCTGTGTCGTGGATCGTTCCCGTCCGGGTAATGGCCCGGTCGTTTTTCGCATCCGTTCGATGGAGGGTTCACAACCGGATTTTTTCTCATTCCTTATATATTTCCGGCACTCTTGCCGCCACCTGCTTGAAAACGCCCTCTGAAAGCCCGTTTAATCATCTTAAAATTAATAATAACGCTTCCTTGACATTCCCTCATTTCGTCTTATTTTTATTTGAAATATTAAATAGTTGAAGTCATTGATAATTTCTTAATTTCTTTCGATTTCCAGCGATTTACACCGCCGTGTGGTTAGTGCCCGAACGAAAACCAGGATTTTTCGTCAAGGTCAAGGACGGCGAAGATTTTAACCGCAGGGATACTGAGCGTATTTTGAGGATTAAAATTTGAGTCGGACGCAGAGATTGGCGAAAAAGACGGTTTTCGTTCAGGCACTAGTTATGCAGTCAGTGAAAATTTCTGCATGATACCTTAATGCGGAGGAAACAGGCGGCGCCTGGGAATCACGACGTATAAAATAAGAACAAAACAGAGGCAACCCTATGCAACAGGATCGGAACAATGTCGGTACCGGCGGGAATCAGGACGACGCGAAAGACGTTGAGAATCAGCCAGATGATGTGGAAAAGAACGATGAAGTCACGGATGAGATCGAGTCTTTGAAGGATGCGCTGTCGGCTGCCAGAAAAGAGGCTGCCGACAATTATGACCGTTTCTTAAGGTTAGGCGCTGAGTTTGAAAATTACAAGAAACGGGTTCAGCGCCAGATGGATGATCACAGGAAGTATTCAAATACCGAATTAATAAAGGATTTGCTTCCGGTCGTGGACAATCTTGAGCGTGCGATTGCGGCTTACCATGACAATCGCTCAAATATCGAGGCCTGTATGGTTGAAGGCGTGGAAATGACATTAAAAGAAGTTCTCAATATTCTTGAAAAGCATAATGCCACGCAGGTCGAAGCACAGGGAAAACCGTTCGATCCGAACTATCACGAGGCCGTGATGCAGGAAGAATCCGAGCAGCATCCGGAAAATACCGTCATTAATGAATTGCAAAAAGGTTACCTGTTACATGATCGGTTGATTCGACCATCGATGGTTGTTGTTTCCAAAGGCAGTTCAACGAATCAATCAAAATAGATAGCGCCCAAACGAAAATCGGGTTTTCGTCTATTTTACGGATAGTCGCAATATCAGCCTGAAATCCGGTATATGTTGTGAGTGTGATTTTGGGCTGGTTCTGAGACCATGACGGGAAAGACGGTTTTTGTTCAGGACTTAATAATGTGAGTTAAGGATAATATCAACAAGGAGGCTAAACCAATGGGCAAGGTTATTGGAATTGATCTGGGTACAACCAATTCATGTGTTGCGATCAGGGAGCAAAAAGAGACCAATGTAATCACCAACCCTGAGGGGGGAAGAACTACACCTTCAGTGGTTGCTATTAATGAAGATGGGGAAAGGCTTGTCGGAACGATCGCCAAGCGTCAGTCCATTACCAATCCGGAAAATACCGTTTATGGCATCAAGCGCCTGATCGGCCGGAAATTCGAGTCACCGGAAGTCCAGAGAGACATTAAAAACCTGCCGTTTAAAATAGAAAAAGCGAGCAGTGGGGATGTTCGAATTAAAATACGGAATAAGGATTACAGTCCGGCCGAAGTTTCCGCTCATATTCTTGGGTATCTCAAACGCTATGCGGAAGAATATGCCGGTGAGGAAATCACGGATGCGGTTATCACGGTACCGGCTTACTTTGACGACAACCAGCGTCAGGCTACCAAGGACGCCGGAAAAATAGCCGGTCTTAACGTGCTGAGAATCATTAACGAACCAACGGCAGCATCGCTTGCATACGGTCTTGACAAAAAATCCGATGAGAAAATTGCTGTCTTCGATTTTGGCGGCGGCACCTTTGACATTTCAATCCTTGAAATTGGTGAAGGGGTTTTCGAAGTCAAGGCAACCAATGGGGATACGCATCTGGGCGGTGAGGATATTGATCAGCATGTTATCAATTACCTGGCGGACGAGTTCAGAAAAGACAGCGGCATAGACATTCGAAATGACAAAATGGCGCTTCAGCGTCTTAAAGAAGCAGCTGAAAAAGCAAAAATAGAATTGTCCTCCTCGATGCAGACTGACGTGAATCTGCCGTTCATCACGGCGGATGCAACAGGCCCGAAGCATATGAATGTCAAGTTGAGCCGGGCCAAGCTTGAGTCGCTGGTGGAAGGGTTGCTCGATCGGTTGGATGGCCCTTGCTTGACGG
>SLIE01000198.1 GCA_007135795.1 Desulfobacterales bacterium | reverse complement strand
CCGCGGTCGCCCTGGCAAGGATTCGCACCACCCCGGTCTTCCGGGGAAAACCGGAAAAACACATCCGGCTCCCCGGGCGCATAACCGTCGACGAACGTCGGATCACCAATGTAACGGCGCATTTCCCCGGCAGAATACGGGATTTGATGGTTGATTTCACCGGCGCCCCCATCAGAAAGGGGGAACCCATGGCCACCATATATTCCCCCGAACTGGTCAGTGCCCAGCGGGAACTCCTGGAAGCCCTTAAACGTCAGGACCGCTTACCGGGCATGGTTGAATCGGCACGGGAAAAACTGCGGCGATGGGAATTGACGGAAGCGCAGATCCGGGAGATTGAAGAACGGGGCGAGGTCCGAACCGACCTTGAAATTCTTTCCCCGGTCGATGGGTTTGTTCTCACACGAAACATCTCCCGGGAACAGCATGTCCAGGAAGGGTCTGTTTTGTTTGAAGTGGCGGACCTGGCGCAGGTATGGGCAGTTTTCGAAGCATATGAGGAAGATGTCGGATGGATATCCACCGGTAACCCCGTGACGTTTGAATTGCGGGCGGCGCCGGGGCAAAAAATGGATGCCGCCATCTCCTACATCGACCCGACCGTGAACCCGAATCGCCGAACCATCCGGGTACGTGCCGACATTGAAAACCCGGACCGGCGCCTGAAGCCTGAAATGCTCGCACGTGGCGTAATTGTGGCCGAATTACCTGAAGAAGCGCTGATGGTACCCGCCAGTGCGGTTCTGTGGACAGGTCCGCGCTCCATATTGTTTGTCCTGGATACCGAGGCCGAGCGCCCCCGGTTCGAAGCCCGGGAAGTGACCCTGGGGCCCAGAAGCGGCGACGACTACGTCATCGCGGAAGGGGTCGAGGAAGGCGAACACGTCGTATCCCACGGCACATTCCGCGTGGACAGCGAGTTCCAGCTGGCCGACCGCTTTTCCATGATGAACCGGGAACCCGGCAGGGGCGCACCCATTGTGCACGATCATGGCCCGCCGGACGAACATGATCATGATGACGTTATCATAGGGGCACCCCCCGAAGATCTCCGGGGCGAGGTCCCCGACGATTTCAGGGAAGAATTCACCCAGCTCCTTTTTGAATATATCGATATAAAAGAAGCCCTGGTTGAATCGGATCTGGAAACCGCGCTCCAGGCCGGGGAAGATTTCATAGAGGCGCTCGAATCGATCGGGGAGCATCGCATGAGAGGTGACGCGCACATGGCCTGGATGGTATTTTACGACAACATCCACGCCCACGGCCAGGCCCTGACAAATGCGACCGACCTGGAAGAAGCACGAAACGAGTTCCGGTTTTTAAGCAACATCATGATCGAAGCCACCACCTCACTTGGCGCGGATGACGATTTCTACCACCAGTTCTGCCCCATGGCCTTTGATGACCAGGGGGGAAGCTGGATCAGCGACGAAGCGGTAATCCGCAATCCCTACCTGCCCGAAACCATGCTCAGATGCGGGGAGGTCAAAGCCGAACTTTAAACCAAACATATGCCCCAATGAGCACCGTAAGGCCATCTCTGGACTTCGCTTCCCTCGGCGCCAACCACCGAACTAACATCTATGTTGACCTGAACAGGTAGGTTGGTGCTGAGCGCCATGCAAAAAGAAACGCAGCTTCGCTGTTAAAGTGCCAGGCAAGAGCCTGGCGCTCCCAGGGTGAGGCCGGTGGTTGAATACGGAACGAAGAACTTGCAACGTGCCATTCCTTTATTTGCGATATTTGTTAATCCACGCCAACCGCTTTTCCGGTTTCGCCGCCAAAGCCCATGGTGAATTCGAGGTAAGGGATGATTTTACGGTTTTTTTCACCGCCGGTGCCGTCGTAAGTAATGGAGACCACCGGCACGCCGGTTCGTGCTTCTACGGTGCCGGCCATGGCCTCCGTCACCATGGAGGGGCAGCAAAAGGACGGGCTCACCTGTACGAAAAGGGAGATATCGGGATGATGCTTTTTGATGTAATGAATCTTCAACAGGTTGTCCATGGATTCCCCGGTATGTTCGGGGATCACATTGAATCTTTCGAGAATTGTTGCCGGGGGATCGTCATATACCGGCTCCGGCGCCTTTAATACGTTGCGGAAATGTCTGGAATACGTTTTCTCCTGAAACGCGACAGCCTTAAACAGGGCCCGGTTGACCACAAGACTCATATACCGCCCTTCGGTAAACCATTTCCGAAAATAGGTGGACGCAATCATCTTCACATAATCCGTATACGGGGTGGTGATCACCTCCCCCCCGTACTGCTCGATAAATTCGATCAGATCCTGGTTGAAAACGGGATTGTCCCTGACATACAGATCCCCGAAGATGGCAATCTGAGGACGGGATTCGGCAATGGTTTCAATACGGGAAAACATCTCCACGGTTTTCTTTACGGCACTTTCCTTGTTCGCCCCGTTCAAAAATGCGTCTTCCAGTATCCTGATGGATGTCGCGATTGCCCGGTTTGTTTCGCCGGGTTTTTTTTCGTAGGGTCTTATGCGGCACCCCATCTTCCGAAGCATCCCGCCGAACATGAATGCAAAATACGAATTGATCCCCGATTTAAACGACACATCGGTAAAACCGGCCTTTCCGGCATACACTCCCGCCTTTTCCATACCGCCGCCGAACGATTCAATCATCTGTTTCAACCTGTACGGATAAAGGCGGATATTGCAGGCAATTTCGGCATGCGGTACCCAGAGAACGGTTTTTCCCGGGTTTATGTCATTTTCGCGCACATACTCCACAAACTCCTGTGCCATGGCATTGATGGGAATGCACTGACCGCTGTTCAGGCGCATGCTTCGCCTGATCGTCCCTTCATCCTCCCGCATCAGGCGGGTGTCCACCCCTTCCCGCTTGAGCGTGGCAACGAGCAGGCGACAGGTAAGGGGATCCCAATTGGGAAGCACCAGGGTTTTACCGGCCATTGACGGGGTCCTGACCGGATTGACCCGGTGAGGTCTTTTTGGAGCCGGTTTTCGTATCGTCGCATGATTTCCAAATGCTCGCACCGCCGCCTCGATGCGGGTCTCATACCCCACCCCCGATCCGTGCTCATCCATCTCCAGGATCAGGTACGGCTTGCCCGAACTTTCCATAAGTTCCTGGAAGATATCCCGGATAAACGAGTCCGGCGAACAGTTGAAGGAACTCATCAACACCGGGTAGATTCCCGGCGTCCTTGAAACCATCTCCGCCGCCTTCATGACACCGGCTGCGTAATTCCAGTGCAATTCCTCCAAAAACGGGTTTATGGAGGACATTTCACCTGTTTCAGTATCCAGCATGTCCTGAAAAAACGTCTTGACGCCAAGGGTTGCAAATATCCGCGGAATGTTTTTGTTCATCACGGGATCCAGCACCGTGTAAGGGCGTCCCAGGAGCATCACGCTGATATCACCCGCTTCTGAAGCGTGCGAATAATATATCTCCCGCCACTTCTTATATGCTGCCCGCCGGCCCTCCCGGGCTTGTTCGAACGCCCTCACGACCTCGACAAAATTACAATTTCCGTCGATTTTTCGAACTGCCCGGTAAAGCTCCAGGCGACGCTGAAAATTGGAATAAAGAAAGTTTATGACAGGAGATACCATTTTATCGGCAACATCCGGTCCCATCCCGGCCACCAGAGACGGCGCGTACTGAGAATAGTAACAATACTGCCGCCGGCCGCTCCCGCTTTTTTCCCGGTTCTCCAGATAATATGGCAAAAAGATGAAATCCGTCTTTTCCGCAAGATACGCCATACCCCCATACATGGCTGTGACGGGTGCGCAGAATTCAGCACCTGCAAGTGATTTTCCATTTTCAAGAAGATCCTTTCCGGCTTTCGCCCCGGTAGTGGTTCGAATTCCCAACCGGTTAAAAAACGCGATCCACATGGCGGCATCCTCAAACATGTACAATGCCGCGGGGATGCCCACCGTAACGCCTGAACGCCCGGATACGGCGCTTTTATGGGGGAACAGGTCCCGATAGGTGCGAACAAGGTCAAACCCGGACCGGTTATTATCTATAAAATGAGGTGTATCATAATCCCGGCCGCATAAAAATCCATACGCCACCGGACCATCCATCATGTCGGCCACGGTTATCCTGCAACTGTTCGTGCACACGCCGCAGACTTCAAAGCGGACCGGGATATCCGTTTTGTGCAGTGCCAGTCCCCGAAACCGGCTATTTTCAAGATTGCTGTCCGAAAGTTCCAGCGCGACTCCCAGGGCACCGGTGAGATGACAATACGGTGACACATGGATCGGTTTTTTCAGACGCTGTTCAAACGCGGCCACAAGAGAACGGTTCCGGGCAGTGGCTCCCTGGAAGCAGATGGTATTGCCGATAGCGCTTTCCACAGCCACCTTGTTCAGGTAATTCTCCCGAACCCCGTGCAGGGCGGCGGTAAGCACCTCGTCCACCGAATACCCGCACCCCAGGTAATAATTGATATCCCGCTCCATGAAAACCGTGCACCGGTCACTGGCAAT
>SLIE01000372.1 GCA_007135795.1 Desulfobacterales bacterium | reverse complement strand
GTGCATTGATGCGATCGGAAAAAGAACTCAATTCTCCAACGATCTGCCGAAACAACCCATACACATGCCAAGGGTGCACATTCTTTGCTTCCAGGATATGAAACAACATCGGGGCATACCGATTCAAAGACCTGAGCGCTAGCAGGTAGACCATGTATTCCGTGTCAAACCCGGATACCTGCATTTCTTTGGGACTTTTATATTCCTGGAGTTGCCGGCACCGCGATGCCACCTGATCGCGGACCGATTTGACCATTTTGAACAGGCTGTCCGCTCCCGCCACGGACACACATGGCGGAACAAATTCCCCGGAAAGCACAATATCCTCGCCTTCACGCAACAACTGGGCTATCGGCACCAGGTCGTACTCGCTTAAACGATCGATTTCGGTATCCCAGAAGATTTTAAGCAGGAATTGCAGTTTCTTGACACTGGCTCGCGGGCCGGTTGTGTGTAAATCGCCAATTTCCTCGGAATCCTTGAATGTCACCAACCGGACGGCCGTGTCACCCGCTGCATCGCTGTTATCCAGTACCCTGACATTGGGTGCATTCGGATCAAGTTTCCGTAACCCGAGATAGACGGTAAACGGCTTATCCGTTTCCACCCAGGCCTTATCAAAAGACCTGGACTGCAAAAGCGTATTCCCCGGATATTCCACCCATGTTCCGCCGGGGAAAACCAATTCGACCTGACTGAGCTCGAAAATCTGGTTTTTTAATGAATCTTTATTGATCCGATTCTGGATAACCCCCCAGAAATAAGGTGTCAGATGTTCCTGTAACGGCAACAACAATGATTGCTGGTACTGATCGAACTGCTGGAAGTGATGGGGTTGAAGAAACAACCCCTGGTGCCAGAATAACGGGCATTGTGACTTCATGACGGGTCCCCGATTGTGTGCATCGCTTGGTTGCCGAGTTGTATGTTGATATGGAGATCACCGGGCCTTGCACTGATCTTTTTCCGAACGAGCCCTGTTTTCGTATGATCCACGGGTATCTGATATACCGCACTGCTTTGTTGGGGCACGACATTGAAATAACCGGCGACAATACCTACCCATTTAGCACCTTCTACCCGGTCGATCGTCAATGTATCTTTTTTACCGGGACTAATGAAAGCGGTCCGAAGATCCACCATGTTTTTCAAATTG
Source organism: Desulfobacterales bacterium (assembly GCA_007135795.1). Taxonomy (GTDB): domain Bacteria; phylum Desulfobacterota; class Desulfobacteria; order Desulfobacterales; family Desulfosalsimonadaceae; genus B1SED10-16. Next base: position 3,349 of record SLIE01000372.1, on the reverse strand, counting down.
ACAGTCTTACGCCGATCCATGTCATGAACTTGCATCAAGCGCCCGATACCATCCGTTGTACGGGAATAATTCATAAAGTCGGCGGCATCGGTCAACTGGATGATAACCAGCATCATTGTGTGAGGTGATCCCCCATATAGGTTCAAATCAACAGCGGCATCATAATGGATATGAATACTATCGGGTTGAAAATTCCATTCAACCGTTGGTGGTATTACGCGCTTTGACTGGCAGGCTGCGCACAACATCGACAGGACCAGGACCGACATAAAAACCAGTCGAGATCCGTTAATCGAACGCTTGGGGGAAATATATAGATACACTTGAGCACCATCCACGTTAGCAAAATTGATACCTATCACTTAATTTGTTAGTGACTATTATCAATCTTGATGACTTTTTACGACTCTATCCAAACTTCAACTTTTGCAAATTTCATACCATTCAAAAAATTATTCTCAAGATGATCACACTCCCTGGATTCAGGGCTTTACAGGAGCTAAACGCGGCAAGAGAGATAGCAAATCAGTTATAGTCATCGATCCGACAGTCAAAAAACCGACACAAAAGTACAATGTTTGACACACAAGTATAATAATTGAAAGCACTGCGTGGGTTACTACATCGCAATTAAAAATTCTGGACGAATCATAAGTTGCGTCTAAAATCGAAGCTATCATGCATTTTTCGTTCAATTTTGTCAATACGTAGAACGATCTTTACCGATAGCAAACAGACGTATGCGTTGCAACAAATATATTACGGCTTGAAATTTGCATGCTTGTTATCCTTGAGCCTTTCATAACGACAGTCAACATTTGATCACGCGCTCAACTGAAACAAGACAAAAATAAATTTATTCTAATACATATTCTACCTGGTTAGTTCATATTCTAAAAAAAAGCATGCCATGAAATTAAACTTCCTGCTGGTTTCATTTGTTCTGTCATTTTCTTTAACAATGGCAATCCTGCCTTCTTTTTCACGAATTGCTGAAGCCGACCCCTGGCGCCTGTGTATACTCCAATCAGCCAGGCATAAGGCTCTGGATGAAGTTAACCGGGGGGTGAAACAGTACTTCCGGGACGAAATGATCAGTGCGGATTTTTTAGTGAAGATTGGACCTGGAGACACCATATCAGACAGTGCAATCCCGAAAATATTGCAGGAAATATCAGACTATGACCCTCACCTCATAATCCCGGTAGGAACACAGGCCGCTCAGTTTGCATCAACCCATCTTGCTACCATTCCGGCAGTTTTCAGTGCAGTTACCGACCCCGTCGGCTCCGGCCTGGTGGGAAGTCTTCAGGAACCCGGCAAAATGATGACCGGATTGACCGATATGAGCCCGGTTTTAGCCCAGTTGAATATGATTCGCATGGTACAACCCGAACTAAATGTTCTTGGAATTGTCTTTTCAGAATTTGAGCAAAACGCGGTGATGATCCGGGACCATCTGAAATCAGCTTGCGACAGTATGGGAATCAGGCTCGTTGAGGCCCCGGTCAAACAGGGAGGCTCCGTTACAACGTCCGCTATGAATATAATACACGATATCGAAGCCTTGTACATACCAACGGATAACACCATTGTTTCCGGAATCGAGGAATTGGCGAAACTTTACTCCCGGCACAATATTCCGCTCTACGCAGCAGATCCCAGTTCCGTGGGCAAGGGGGCAATCGCCGCCTTGAGCATCGACTATTTCCAAATGGGCATCCAGACCGGGGCCATGAGCGTGCGCGTCTTAAAAGGAGAAGACCCCGCAAACATACCCGTGGAACAACCTCTGGAAATGACGATCAGCATTAATGTCAAGACAGCCGGCGCCATAGCGTTAAGATTGCCCATGGATCTCATCCTTGCTGCGGATAAGATCCATGATGGCATTTCCGATGATTTACCATGATACACAATTTAAAAGCCCGCGTCGCAGAACTGTCTTTTGGACAGATTGAAGAAGCAGAGATATAAACCTTTAGTAAAATTATTTACTATTTGATATTATTTTGAGATACGATTACGCTGAAATTGACGGTTTTTTGACTCGGTATCACATGGTACAATCATTTTTTAGGACGATATGCATTTGTCAATGGAATCGCCCATGCAGTGAAGTTCTATCTCCAGACGTATCATCGACAATGCTTTATGGGGGAGCCTTTGCGTTCCCCCGGGAGAAATCAATTCACCCCATTCGAATCATTTTGAGGTCATCAATGTTACAAAAGTTACTCATCAGTCTCCTGCTGATTTTCATTTTAGGCAACTTTGCCTGGGCGCAAACACCAGTCCACCCTCCTGAAAACCCGGAACGCACGATGCGCATCGGTTATCTGGAAGGTGGCGAATTTCCGGATTACCAGACTATTTTTCTAAGAACCGTGGAGGGGTTGATCCATCTCGGCTGGATTGAACCCATGAAACTCCCCGAAAATTATGATGCCAACCATCGCCGGGTCTGGGAATGGGTGGCTGACAACGCAAAATCCGATTATATTGAGTTCGTCAAAGACGCCTTTTATTCTTCAGGCTTTGACGCGGACCGGCGCGGACAAACCCAACAGGCCTTGTTAAACCGTCTGCAGGAAAAAAAAGATGTTGACCTTATGCTGGCCATGGGCACCTGGGCCGGGATAGACCTGGCCAATAATTCTCATGGCGTGCCAACTGTGGTGGCATCCACCAGTGATCCGTTGGGATCGGGTATAATTCAAAGCAATGATGATTCAGGATTTGACCACTTGCATGCCAAGGTGGAGCCGGATCGATATAAACGGCAAATACAGCTTTTCCATGACATTATCGGTTTTAAGTCGATGGGGTTGGTTTACGAAAACAGTGTGGAGGGACGTACTTTTGCGGCTGTGTCCGATGCCGAGCGCATGGCCGAAGAACGGGGGTTTAAACTCAAGACCTGTTTTGCCCAAAACAATAACGTTCCCCAGGAACAGGCCTCATCTGAAGTCCTTGAATGCTACACAAAACTATCGCCTCAGGTAGAAGCGTTCTATATTACCACCCACAGGGGAGAACGCCTGGAGAACTTACCCAGGCTCCTTGATCCATTATTCAAGCATCAAGTCGCGACATTTGCCATGCCGGGGTCTCAATTTGTCAAACATGGTGTGCTTCTGAGTATTGCTCATGCGGACTTTGCCCATGTGGGACGGTTTCACGCTGAAACAATCGCGAAGATATTTAATGGTGCCATTCCCCGGGATATCGAACAGAAATGGACAGCTCCGCCAAAAATCGCCGTTAACCTGAGAACTTCGGAGATTATCGGATTTAATCCCCCCTTCGACGTCCTGGCAGCAGCGGATGAGATGTACGAACAAATCAT
>SLIE01000033.1 GCA_007135795.1 Desulfobacterales bacterium | reverse complement strand
GTTGAATCCTGAGATAGCTGATATTAATATTGTCTTGGCCGGGCAAATAGTACGTCTGCCTGACCCTGATGACGTAGAATTGACTCTACGTGCCAAAGTTTCCGATGAAAAGGAAGAATTAATTGATTTGTCGGATTTTACTATTTCATCTGCGGATGATTATCATATTGCGGCAGCACAGGTTACGGCGAATAAAACACAAAGATCCGGACATAGTGACTCCGCTTCGAAATCGGAGGCAACAGGAAAATCAGGGGTTATCGAATCAATCGAACCCGAAGAAAGCCAGACCCGCGGTATAAAGGCTTTTTCATCGCAATCGTCGATTGTGGAGAGTATGCGTGGCTTTTCAGATCAATCCGTGTTTGTCAAAGCCGGCAGGATTCTGGATGCCGATGTTATCAGTAGCGGCAAATATTATTTTCCGCGTCAGGGCAAACCTGATTTTAGCCTGATCCTTTCTGAAACCCCGCTGATGCGCTTCAGGGACGGGACGAGCCTCCTTTTTACAAAAAGACAATGGCTCTCTGTTGAAAATCAGCACATCGTCGAATTGTACTGGCCTGATATCAAAATTGTTTTTTTTGAATCGGATACACAGCTCAAATCACTGATTTCGACCATTATCCCTGTTATCGATCCCGGTGGCGACTATGCCGGACATTTGAATTTAACTCATGGTGACATTAAAGTCGCAGTCCGGGGGCAGTATATTTATACCCCTGCCGGACGGCAGAGCCGGATGGTGTGTTTGAATATCCTTGAAAAGCCTGAAATGCGCATACCGCAAACTATTCGTGATTATTTGGGGATCATGGGGGTCACCGTGCGCGAATGGATTGAAGCCGAAAGCATGTCAGGCTGGGCGGAAAGTATGGATACCGGGTATCGGGTACCCGAGGTGAGACGAATTTCCACCAATTCGCCGGAATTTTTTGTTAAAAATCTGATCCGGGAACTCGGATACCGATATCAGAAAGATGTTGATGTGTCTTTTCCCTATGCAGGATTTCAGGTCAATGCAAGTGCCGGCATGTTATCTTTGGACAATGGGAGTAACATATTAATGGATTATGGCGATTTTGACGGAAATGCCATTGCATCTATAGAAAAAACCGGGTTAAGGATTATTCAGGTGGATAAGTCGAGCTCACCGGGAAACCTGGTTGATTTGTTATCCCAGCTTCTGCCGCTTGAATTTACCGCTAATCCTGTTTTTTGGACGTCAGCGAGGCCCAGGCTATATAATCCTTCTATACAAATCCCGGGATATCTGATTTATCGTCGATCGGAGGAACAGTCGCTTTCAGCGGAGGCGATTGAAAGGCAACTGGAGATTGAAAGGTTGGAAGAAATCGCAAGGCAATGGGGGGCTGTTCGTTATGTGGACCCCGAAAATCGCCCGGATGAAAAAAGAAGGACTGAGGTACCGCCCAAAGAGAAGAAACAGGACTATAAACTGCTGGTTTCAATGGTTCCGATTCCCGAAGAGGTGGCATCCTACCTTCATGAATCCGGGATTCGGCTGATCGAAGTGGCCGATTTTAACCGTCCGCTACACGGGCGTCGTGTTCAGCGTCAACAATGATAATCTCGTAAAAAGTCCAATTTCTTCGTTACGGCAATCCGTCAGAATTTGCGGCTTACGCCTTGTAGACATACACGTACACTTAAGTACGATGCATTCTTCGGTATTGCACAAGCCTTGATCTTGAACTTTTAATAAAGCCGTCTGATCGCGATTGCTAAAAGATTGTCAACAATAACTGCTGACAGAATTTTACGAAGATTCTGACGGTGCGTAAATTCAGAAAAATATCGTTTATAACATGCTAATTACTTAAATACAGGATCAAACATGAAGCGTATTACATTGGGTTTAGTCTTGGTCTTGATGTCACTTACTATTGGACTTCAGGGTTGTACTCAAAAAAAGGCATCACACGGCAACCGGCAGCAGGCTGAAGCAATCCGGGAACTGGGCGAAGCGTATATGACGGAGGAGAATTATACCATGGCGCTTCGGGAGTTGCTCCGGGCCAAGCAACTTTATCCGGATGATCCTTATCTGCAAAACAGCCTTGGCCTGACTTACATGGCAAGGGGAAGACTCGAAACAGCCGTTATCCATTTCAAACGAGCTGTTGAGCTTAACCCGGATTATTCCCCTGCCAGAAACAACCTGGGCTCAGCTTACATCGCGCTTGAAAATTGGGATAGGGCGATTGAGTGCTTTGAAGCCGTCAAGGATGACCTCTTATACGCCACGCCCTATTTTTCCCTCAGCAATCTGGGTTATGTCTATTTTCGGAAAGGGGAGTATGAGAAGGCAAGAGCCTATTACCGGGAAGCACTTGACATGGAGCGGCGTTTTCCAAGAGCGCTTCATGGTTTGGGCATGGTTGCATTCGCAACAGGTGATATTGATGAATCGATCCGACGTTTTGAGCAGGCGCTCGAGGTTGTTCCGGATGCCGTCAATATTTATATGGACATCGGCAGGGCTTACGAAAAAAAGCATGAATACAGCAAAGCATTGAACGCCTACGAAAAGGTGGCATCCATGGCGCAAAACACCAGCCTGGGAGATGAAGCCGAGACCGCGATTCGGATCCTTCGCAACAAATGGTAGGGATTAGAGCGAAAGTTAATGTGCGTCGAGTCCCAGTGCGAACAAAGGTTTATCCCCGCAAACATGATTTAAGAGATGTGATTATGCCATGTGATGTGGACTACGATAATATTTTAATGACTTTGGCGATGCCCTGGTTGTCTTTTTTAAATACACCGAATTGAACCTCCGGGGCTTGCTGTGCATGTTCCAAGGTCGTGGTTTCCACCTTGCCGAAAAGTGACATGGCAATCCGATCAATATAGCTGATATTTTTGTAGACCTCCTCTATATTAACAGCCGCGACAGGCGTTCTGTTCATTATCATTACCTCCATTGCCTGTTTTTTCAGATCTTTCTCGGTTTTTTCAGACTGACGGATCATCTCCACATACCGACGTTTTGCCTTTACCAGTGCAAGATGAAGGTTTTCGTCGGGGTTCATGGTATCGAGGAGATTGCAGAAAAACACGAATAGATTTAGGTAATCCCTATTGTTTTGTTCTACCTGTGTCAGAAAAGAGCAAATTGCTGACACGCGGTGTTCCTCAAAATCAAACATCGTGTTCCTCAATACTACTTTAATGGCAGTGGCCGTGTTTGAAGAACTGATACATTCATTTACTTTCTCTGTTATTCGGGGGTCGATGCGACGGTAGATCCTGAGGCGGTTGATAAATTGGTATAGCGCTGGTTCCGGGATCGGGACGTCTGCTAGAAGTTCACCTTTCGGAAAGTAAAGAACTGTTTCAATGGCTCTTTGCGCAAGTATGGCTGCCAGAGATGAAGCATCCTCGCAAGTTTCCAAGCGGCTTTCTTCAATTACCGGTTCAAGGATTATTTGCTGGGCTTCGTCCGGAAAGAAGATCATTTCACAAAGACTTTCCATTTCGGTGTCAAATGGCAGTGTAAGCGCTTTAAAAATCTCTTCTGGCCGCGAAATGCCGTATGTGGATTCAAGATAGTGAACCGTATCTGCGGAAAGATGGATCCCATTTTCTAACAAATTCGCAATCTCATTGGCAATAGCCATAGTTCGTTTATTTGGCTTGTTAAAATCTGATGTCACGGTTGCCTGCTCCGTTTTTGGTTTTTTGATTGCCTCCCGTTCTGTGTCAACGGTCTTTTGTTTATATGTATGTCCGGAGTTTGAGTTCAACCGGGTGGGGATTTAAATAAGTTTGTCCGGCAAGATAGGGTTGTTCATATTTTCTGACATAGTGGTTGATAATTGTCATCGGAACAATAAGGGGTATGTTGCCATTTCTGAAACTGCTGAAAATTTCCAGGAGTTCCTGTTTTTCATCCGGTGAAAGCTGATTTTTAAAATACCCCATGATGTGTTGCAACACATTGATATGTTTTGCCGTCGTTCCCTTCAAACGCATGGCGTCAATGAGCAGATCGCCATATTGCTTATAAAGATTCTCAGCACCCAGTTGCTTGCCCATGGCCACTATCTTACCCATCGATGAAGCGTGTTTCTGACTGTGAGACATAATCAAAAGCTTGTTTTTTGAATGAAAGTCAACCAAGTTTCCGACTTTAGGCCTTCCGGCAATCGCATCCCGCCAACGCTTCAGCGTAAATATTTGTTCAACGAAATTTTCCCGCAGTCGTGGATCATGAAGCCGTCCCTCATCTTCGACAGGGGTCAGGGGGAAGTATTCGATGAAGTGACGGGCAAAAATTCCCCTTCCTTTTTTTTGGGGCATGTTTTTGTTATCGTATACCTTAACCTTCACAAGTCCGCTGCTAGGGGAGTCCTTTTTGAAAATAAATCCGCACAAGTTTTCCCCTTCAAGTTCGGGTACCCGTGTTTTTGCCCAAAGGGTCATCTTTTCCGTATGATCGATCAACGTCTTGGATGTGACAAGACGCGGTTTTTCGGGAT
>SLIE01000257.1 GCA_007135795.1 Desulfobacterales bacterium | reverse complement strand
GCCTTGCGCAATTGAAAAATTTCATGAAATTCCGATGCCGACAACAACCCGATATTTCCGAAATAAGTACGGTCGAACGCTTCGGAATATTTTTTGACAAGGGATCTGAAACTCTCACCGGATTTCAATTCGGCACTTATTTTTTCAGCCATTTCACGTTCGGAAACCATTATATGTCGGAGGATACAGCTGTCTCCCTTGGGGATAATCTCATACAGAAGTATCCGACCGGTGGTGGTTTCCTGAATTTTTCCTTTTACCCGGACCTTGATCCTGGCATGCAGTGCTACCACGCCGGCATCATACGCGGCGCGCACTTCATCCGGATCTGCAAATATCATACCGGTTCCACGGGCGCCGCCAAGTCCTAAGGTCATGTAATACAGGCCCAGGACGATATCCTGGGTCGGTACGATAATGGGGCTTCCATTTGCGGGGGAAAGAATATTATTCGAGGCAAGCATCAATACGCGGGCTTCGATCTGGGATTCCATTGCCAACGGAATATGAACCGCCATCTGGTCACCGTCGAAATCGGCATTGAACGCCGTACATACAAGTGGGTGGAGCTGTATTGCCTTTCCTTCGATCAAAACCGGTTCAAACGCCTGGATACCAAGCCGGTGCAACGTCGGTGCCCGGTTCAGCATCACGGGATATTCCTTTACCACTTCATCGAGGGTATCCCAGACTTCCGGTGTTCTTTTCTCAACCCATTTTTTGGCGCTTTTTACCGTTGTGACAATCCCCTTCTGCTCCAACCGATGATATATGAACGGTTTAAAAAGCTCGAGCGCCATTTCCTTGGGAATACCACACTGATGCAACCTCAGTTCCGGGCCTATGGTAATAACGCTACGACCTGAGTAATCGACGCGTTTGCCAAGCAGGTTCTGCCTGAAACGTCCCTGTTTTCCCTTCAATGTTTCACTCAACGATTTCAAGGGACGTTTATTGGTACCAGTCACCACCCTTCCCTGCCGGCCGTTATCAATGAGCACATCAACGGATTCCTGAAGCATCCGCTTTTCATTACGAACAATGATATCCGGCGCTTTGAGTTCCATAAGCCGACTTAAGCGGTTATTCCGGTTTATCACGCGCCTGTAGAGATCATTGAGATCCGAGGATGCAAACCGACCGCCTTCAAGCGGAACAAGGGGGCGTAGATCCGGCGGCATTACCGGGATCACGTTTAGTATCATCCATACAGGATCAAGGCCGGATTTGCGAAATGCATCCACAACCTTGAGGCGCTTTGCAAGTTTCTTTCGTTTTGCATCTGAGCCGGTTGAAAGAATATCCGCCCGCAACTCATGATAAAGGGCTTCAATATCGACCTGTTCGAGAAAGGTCTTGATTGCTTCTGCGCCAATACCGGCTTCAAACTTGTTTCCATAAAGCGCCCTGGCTTCACGGTATTTTTCTTCCGTCAAAAGTTGAAGCCTTGCCAATCCGGTATCTTTTGGATCAATTACGATATAGTTGTCAAAGTATAAAACTTTTTCAAGCGACTTCAATGTAAGGTCGAGAAGGTTGCCGATCTTGCTCGGCAGACTTCTCATAAACCAGATATGTGTTACCGGGGCCGCAAGCGCGATATGCGCCATCCGTTCCCTGCGAACCTTGGACTGGATGACTTCAACACCGCATTTCTCACAGATGACACCCCGGTGTTTCATTCTCTTGTACTTGCCGCAGTTGCATTCATAGTCTTTTATGGGACCAAAAATCTTGGCACAGAAAAGACCGTCCCGCTCCGGTTTGAATGTCCGGTAGTTAATGGTTTCCGGCTTTTTGATCTCACCAAATGACCAACTCCGAATTTGCTCAGGGGAGGCTAGTGAAATCTTCACTCCTTTATAACGATTCGGATTCTTCGGCTTGATGAAGAAATCGTAGATCGTTTCCAATATTGACTCCTTACATGATTTTTTAAACTCATATAGCCGCACCTGGTTCACCGGGTGAAACATCGGTGCCACGCGTGCGGACGATTATCCGCGCGTATACTTAACGTATCGGATTCTTAAAATCTTTACTCATCTTTTTCGACAAGTGTAACATCCAGTCCCAGGCTCTGCAATTCCTTGGTAAGCACCCTGAACGATTCCGGCAGTCCAGGTTCAAAAACATTCTGCCCTTTCACGATTTTCTCATACATACGCGTCCGGCCGGCCATGTCGTCTGATTTAACGGTCAAAAATTCCTGCAGCGCATATGCGGCACCGTATGCCTCTATGGCCCAGACTTCCATCTCTCCCAATCGCTGTCCTCCGAACTGAGCCTTGCCGCCAAGCGGTTGCTGTGTAACCAGTGAATATGGACCGATGGAGCGGGCATGCAACTTATCATCAACCAGGTGGTGAAGTTTGAGCATGTACATGGTACCCACCGTGACTTTCTCCCTGAACGGCTCTCCGGTACGACCGTCAAACAGGGTTGCCTGCCCCGTCCTTGAAACTCCGGCTACTTCCAGAAGATCTTTGATTTCATCCTCCCGGGCCCCGTCGAAAACCGGTGTGGCCATATACACGCCGTCCTTATTGGAATTGGCCATGGTTTCTATGTCCTGATCCGACATTTTTCCAAATTCCTGTTTCCCCGGACCAATCTTGAAGATAGAGGAGAATTTTTTACGCAATTCGTCGTGCTTCACATTTTCCAGCATCTCGGTAATCTGATCGCCGAGTTTTTTCGCTGCCCGTCCCAGGTGAATTTCAAGGATCTGCCCCACATTCATTCGAGAAGGAACGCCCAATGGATTCAAAACCATGTCAACCGTTCGGCCTTCAATGAAGTACGGCAAGTCCTCTTCCGGAAGAATTCGTGAAACCACGCCTTTGTTCCCGTGCCTGCCGGCCATTTTATCACCCACGGAAAGGGTGCGTTTCATGGCGACATATATTTTCATCATCTTGATAACGCCGGGAGGAAGATCATCCCCCTTTTCGATTGCGTTCACGTGATGTTCAAAAGCAGCCTTTGCTGCATCCTTTTGTTCCCGGTATCTGGAAAGGATTTCACCCAGTTTTTCTTCTGCCTTCTTGTCAGACAGGATTATCTTTTGAAGGGCGGACAGCGTGATGTCTTCCAGATTCTCCTGATCCATGGTCGTTCCACCCAGAATCAGAACTTTTTTCCCATCAACCAGATCTTCCTCAATCTGTTTGCCGACTAGGAAATCAACAATCTCTTTTTTGGCCACCTCTTCAATGATCTTGATTTCATCATCCCTGTCTTTCTGAAAACCCGAGATCTCATAATCTTCTATGGACCTTGCCCTGTCGTCTTTTTCCACACCCCTTCTGGAAAACAATTTTGCATCGATAACAATTCCTTTGACGCCCGGGGGCACTCTCAAAGACGTATCTTTTACCTCGCCGGCTTTTTCACCAAAAATTGCCCGAAGAAGCTTTTCCTCAGGGGACAGCTGTGTTTCTCCCTTTGGTGTCACTTTGCCAACAAGGATATCTCCGGGGTTCACTTCAGCACCAAGCCGAATGATCCCGCTTTCGTCGAGATCTTTCAAAGCCTCTTCACCAACATTGGGAATATCCCGGGTGATCTCTTCTCGACCCAGTTTGGTATCCCTGGCAAGAACCTCGAACTCTTCGATGTGAACAGATGTAAACACACCGTCTTTTACCAGGCGTTCACTGACAAGGATTGAATCCTCAAAATTATAACCCCCCCACGGCATAAAAGCCACCGTAACATTCTTGCCAAGGGCGAGTTCCCCCTTGTCCGTCGCGGGGCCGTCGGCTATAATTTCTCCTTTGGTGACATACTCTCCCTTTTGGACAATCGGTCTTTGATTGAAGCATGTATTCTGATTGGACCGAACGAATTTGGACAGATTGTAAATGGTGACATCCTTGGAATCCTTGCCTTTAGCCGGTTCATGCTGAAGCACGATGCGTCCGGCATTGACATCAACAATAAGGCCATCCCTTTTAGCAACGATTGCAACGCCAGAATCCCTGGCCACGATATGCTCTATACCGGTTCCGACCAATGGTGCATCTGTTTGCAGAAGGGGAACCGCCTGCCTCATCATATTAGAGCCCATCAGCGCTCTGTTGGCATCATCATTTTCAAGAAAAGGAATCAGGGATGCAGAAATACTCACGAGCTGGTTCGGAGATACGTCCATCAGTTCGATATTCTGCTGTTCGACCATCATAAACTCACCGGCCACACGCGATGTCACCGTCGGATTAACATAGTGCTTGTTCTTATCAATCGGTGCATTCGCCTGGGCAATGGGATGATCTTTTTCCTGGAATGCTGAAAGAAGTTTCACATCATTTGAAACAGTCGCATCTTTAACGACACGGTAAGGCGTTTCAATGAATCCGAACTGATTGACCCGGGCGTAGGTGCAAAGCGATACAATCAAGCCGATATTCGGCCCTTCTGGCGTTTCAATAGGACAAATCCGGCCGTAATGGGAAGGATGAACGTCACGAACCTCAAACCCGGCTCTATCTCGCGTCAACCCGCCT
>SLIE01000158.1 GCA_007135795.1 Desulfobacterales bacterium | reverse complement strand
TTCCAGGTACGCAATTGACCCATCCGTGTGCCGGGCGGCCCGCATGTGCACTTCAGCGGTGAGTTCGCTTCCGTCTTTTCGCAAGAAACGTTTCCGGTAATTCAGAAGCGTGCCGTGACGCACCATCGTTTCAGTGATTTCCCGTTGCTGTGCCACCTCGATACGAAGTTGCCCGGTAATCTCGCCGCTGCCATGTATATCGTCCTTGTCCGGATTATATCCCAGCATTTCAATCAGAACACGGTTTATCGCCAGAATATTTCCATCCGGGGATGCTTGAAAGATGCCGATGGGGACGTTTTCGAAAAGATCCTGGTACCAGTTGGTTTGTGATGGCAGGTTCAAAATTCAGGGTCCTGTGTGTGTATTTTAAGGTTCAAGTCGGAAGCGCGTGTTGAAACTGAAATAAAATATCAATAAAACAAAAAACAAGCTCAAGGTCAAGGTCGGGAAAGTGGTGTACGGACATATTCGGTGTCATGATATTTGACATGTTTTGTAGATTTATGCCATAAGGGGAACATGTTTGATATGGACCGGCAGGTGAGTCAATACCTGATATATACCTGATATATACTTGATAGTCTTGTAAAAACGCGTCTAATTTGGAATTCTGATAAAGCCCATGCAAATATCAAGACCAAAGCATTTGGAAAAAATCGTTAAAACAGGGAATATCATCTTACCAATTTTAGCGATAGGGGCAGTTTTTGCCAATAAGGCCTGTGATACCGGTTGCACGTATCTTTATGGCAACCTTTTCGGTGTGGATTTAAATTCCCTGGGGATTGCCCTGGCAATCACGATCCTGTTTTTAAGCCTTCCTGTTTCATCATTTTCAGCTTATCACCGCATAACGGACCACTTGCGGCCGAACCTGCTCTCAGGCAGCCTGGGTGGCGGGGTGGTTCTTCTTCATTTTCAGCTTGTAAACAGTGTCTTCTGTCCGTTTTGTATTCTTTACGGCATCCTGATTTTCATTTTATTCGCTTTCAATTTTCGCAAGAGCAACGGGGTTGCAGGCGTTACCGCGTTTCTTGGCGGTCTGCTGATTTTTGCTTTTTTTTTCGAGGGTTCGGCCGTCCCGGTTTTTCGGTTTTGAAGGGCGGGTAAGGGTGAAGGCAAGTGCTTTTAAATGACGTCTTTCGCGGGTAGAGGCGAGGCGGTAGCGTTTGAGGGCTATGGGCTTCGCCCATGATAATGCCAGGCAGGAGCCTGGCGCTCCCAGGCAACGTGCCTGTTATCTATAGAGAAGATGGCGTTGGCCATCCTCTCTATAGATGACATGATTTCAATGTCGTTGATCCGAGTCGTTGACCCGGAAGGCTGGCGGATTAAAAATCCCGGTCAGGAGCGTTTAATCTATAACCCGCAGGCTGTCCTGGGGGAGACGGTGTGTTCCCTTTCCTTCCAGGCTGACCTCAACCAGGGCCGTGGGATCGTTAATGGATGTGTCCGGGTCCACGATGATGCCGTGGATGCCGATGAACGCGTCCATGTGGTTTTCCCAGCTTTCATCGGCTGATTTCCGGTACACCTCTACGTGCTGGCCTCTTCTGAATGTCACGGGCTTATGCCTCCATTTTTGGGGAAGTGGTGAATTCCGAGCCCGATACGGCGCTTTGTTTTCTCAAGCATTGCCCGCAGATGTCCCGGGTGGTTCGGATGTCGTTTCCCACGGGTTCAACGCGTTTTTGAATAAAATCGAGATATCGCCGCGGCCCCATGATCTCGCCGCACTGCCGGCAATGTACCAGCGGCTGACGGTTCAGGACCGTGCCGCACAGGGAAAGGATTCGTTCCCCGTCCTTATCCTTGATGGTCATTGCGTGATTGGGACAATTGATGGCACACGCGCCGCAACCAATGCATTTATCTGCAATTTTTCGGAAATCGGTTTTCACCGGGTGATCAAAATCGAAATATCCCAGGTTAAGCGCATCTATGCCCATTTTGTCCCGGCAGACGGAAACGCACTTACCACACCGGAGGCAAATGTCGCATCTCAGGCACCGCATGGCTTCATCGCGTACAGCGTGTTCATCGAAACCCAATTCCACCTGCTGGAAAGTTGTTTTTCGGCGTTCAATGCCCAGGTGCGGCATTTCAGGCCGTTTCAGTATCATTTTGGTCGCTGCCGGAACTTCCAGGCATTCCATGCGCTTGCGTCTGACCGGTACGGGTGGCATTTTCGGTTGGGGGATCCCTTTGAAAAAACGGTCTACCCCTTCGGCTGCCCGTTTGCCGCCGCCAATGGCCTCGACCGCAGTGGCGGGGCCGAGTACGGCGTCTCCACCGGAAAAAACACCCGGCGTGGCCGTTTCCATGCTGATCGAATTGACTTCAATGGTGTTCCTGCGCGTGCGCTTAAGCTCCGGGAACACATCATCATCAACCCGCTGTCCGATGGCAGTGATCACCATGTCGCAGTCGATGACAAAGTCGCTGTCCGCTATGGGAACCGGTGACAGTCGGGTCCCTCCTTCCCTTGCCACCAGTTCGGCATGCTGGCAGTGGAACCCGGTAATTTTTTTGTCTTCCCCTAAAATAGCCTTTGGAATTGTCAGAAATTCAAAATGAACCCCTTCTTCTTCCGCCTGCTCCACTTCTTCCAGGTCAGCCGGCATCTCATCCCGGGATCGTCTGTATGCCACTGTAACCGATTCGCATCCCAGGCGGATGCATGATCTTGCGGCGTCGATGGCCACGTTGCCGCCACCAACAATGACCACGCGTTTCCCGGGACGTCTGCGAATGCCAAGGGCCATGTTCCTCAGGAAATGGATGGCTTTGATATTGGTATATTCTTTTTCACCCTGGATATTTAAATCCCAGCATCTCTGGGCGCCGATGGATACGAAAAATGCTTCAAACCCTTCTTTATTCTTAAGCTCGCTAATTGTTATGACGCCGGGGGCGGCACTGCTGCCGAAAATCGTGTTGAAGCGGAACTTAACCCCTAAGTCTTCAAGCATGGCGACTTCCCGGTCGATCACCTCGCGTGGCAGACGGTAACGTGGTATGCCGGTGAGCATCATGCCGCCAGCGGTCGGCATGGCCTCGATGATGGTTATATCATACCCCTTTAACGCCAGGTAATAAGCGCAGGTCATGCCGCCGGGCCCGGCGCCGATAATGCACACTTTCCGCCCGTTGGGGTCGGCCTTCGGGGGGTTGGTGTAGCTTCCTGCCGCAAATGCATGTTCCGCTGCAAAGGCTTTCATCGGTTTGATAGCGACCGGTGTGTCGATCCGTCCCCGAACGCACATGTATTCACAGGGTCGGGTGCAGACCAGGCCGCAGACCCATGGAAAGGGATTGTCCTTGCGGATGATCTCGATCGCCTCGGCGTGGCGACCCATGCCGATCAAGGTGACGTAGGTCGGTACGTCGATCCCTGCCGGGCAAGCGGTCTGGCAGGGAGCGGGGGCAAGGCGCGTACATGCGCCGGTGGCGCAGTTGAGCGTCTTGACATGACTTTCAAACACCTCCCGGTTGTCCTTTAAATCGGCATCGAGCTGAAGTCCGAGATTTCTTGCCGCTTCGGTGTCCGTGTCGTGGACGAGTTCTCCGATCAGCTCCGCAATTGCGGGCAGGTGATCGCTCCCGGCCCGCCCCCAGGCAACGTCGTTGACCAGTTCGCGGATTTCCTCGGCGATCCGGCGTCCTTTCGGGTGAGACAATCTCCCGGATTCAATTTCCCGGTCAAGCCTGATAATGGTATCGTTTACAGGGCATGGGGGATCTGTGCTGAGTTGATCGATATTGTTTGGTGTTGATTCTGTCACAGTTACACCTCATCGCTTTGCGCCACTTTCTCCGCATGTCGCCTGCGAAGAATATCCGGCAATTTTTCAGCAGGTTCGAAATGCAGGCAGCCGGTGGTACAGATGGTGACGCAGGCAGGTTTGAGCCCGCTGTCAACGCGGTCCTTGCAGTAATCGCATTTAACAACCTTTTTTGCTTCCGGCTGCCATTGGGGTGCGCCCCAGGGACAGGAACGGATGCAGGCTTTGCAACCCACGCACAATTCATTGTCTATGAAGACAATGCCGTCCTCGGGCCGCTTCTGCATGGCCCCTGTGGGACATGATGCCACACACCATGGTGTTTCGCAATGAAAGCAGGACATAAAGACATAGGTTGCTTTTACCTTGTTGCCGACGAATTTCGGCCCCACAGGGACGACCTGGCAGAGTTTGGGACCGATCGGCAAATCTTTCGAGGATTTGCACTGTACTTCGCAGGCATGGCAGCTGATACAGTTCTTGGTGTCCTGGAATAGGTAGTATTTACTCATTTCATAGGCCTTTTTTCTGGTTTGTGCAAAATAATTTGTTCACTATATTCCCTGTCACGCCTCTGGTCGATCAGTCCGGATTAGCGGTGTGCGTCCAGAAGCGACATCCCCTTTGCGGCCTGACGAACCTTTTCGATTTTTATAAAGGTTTCATGCAGCCCGGGGCTTCCGCCGACAGGATCGGTGACGTTCCCGATGAGATCCGCATCG
>SLIE01000312.1 GCA_007135795.1 Desulfobacterales bacterium | reverse complement strand
GGGGAATATCGGCTTGCCCCGGTTTAAAAGGCGTACCAGGCAGGAGCCTGGCGCTCCCAGGGAGAAGGCTGTACGGGTTTGAAGTTGTTGTGGTTGCTGGGTTCTAAGGGAGATGTTCGGGACGGTATTAAAGAGCCGGCTTAACGCCTGCGGCCCGGTCACACTTGGGAGCGCCAGGCTCCCGCCTGGCACAAGACCCGGGCGATAGCCCGGTGGGGGTATGATGATTGAAGGGCAAATGAGTTTTTCAAAGTGGTTTGTTTATGAACCCGGTGTAATGGAGTACAACGCCTTTCACCGGTTGCAGGAACGCTTGGTGAAAGCCCGCCAGAATAAGCAACTGGCGAATGATTGCCTTATACTCCTTGAACATTTGCCGGTATTTACGATAGGAAGACGGGGCAGGGGTGAAAACCTCCTGGTTGATGAAGATTTTCTGGTTTCCCGAAATATCGGAATTGTTTCAACCCGTCGAGGTGGAGAGATCACTTTTCATGCCCTTGGGCAGCTCATGGGTTATTTGCTGGTGGATCTGCGGTCAAACGACCTTACTATCGAAAGATTCCTATTTATGATTGAAGATGTTCTGATCCGGGTTGCCGGTGATTTCCGGGTGGAATGCAGGCGTGATCCCAAAAATCGCGGGGTATGGGTTGGCGAGGCCAAACTTGCCAGCATCGGTATTGCCGTTTCCCGCGGTATCGCTTTTCATGGTTTTGCCTTAAATGCAAACAACGACCTGAGACCGTTTGGGTGGATAAATCCCTGCGGTTTGAAGGGGGTTCCCATGACTTCGCTGTTTAATGAAATAAAAATCCCGATTGATATGGAAATGCTTCGCATTTCGGTAAAAAAGCATGTTTCCAGTATATTTAACGCCGAGTTGACAGCGTTGCCCGAGATATCACCTGATTTTTTGCAATTTTAAGCAGCTTGATCCTGTTTCAAAAAATCTTTGCGCCAGTTGATGAATCTTGCTTGACATTGTTAATGTGATTTTGTAAATTTACCCATCAAACGATGGAAGCATTATTTTGGTAAACGCGATCTACTTTATATCACCTTCAAATTGAAGAGGCACCCCATGAAAATCCTCCATATCGATCATATTGGTGTAGCCGTAAACAGCAATGCCGAAGGAAAGACGTTCTGGTCCGATATCCTGGGTCTTCCCTACGAAGGAGAGGAAACCGTTGCAGAACAGAAAGTGACAACCGCTTTCATGCCGGTCGGTGAAAGTGAAGTTGAACTTCTGGAATCAACGGAACCGGGTGGTCCCATAGGTAAGTTTATTGAAAAAAAGGGACAGGGGGTCCATCACATTGCTTTCAGGGTAGAAAATATCGACCAGGCGTTGGAAGAGCTTAAGGCAAAGGGAATTCAATTGATTGATGAAACCCCCCGCAAGGGAGCGGGTGGCGCACGCATTGCATTTTTGCATCCTAAAGCGACAGGCGGCGTGCTCGTAGAACTCTGCGAGCGGTAAATCCTTCTTTTTTGCAAAATCTAAATACGCTGTTTATATATATAAACAGGTAATGGATTTCTGGTTTTCAGTGTTGTCAAAGCATGTTATTAATGGATAGTATCTGAACCATCAAGAAATTGTAGAAATATGACGTTCCGATATTAGATGAATATGCTCTGACACTTTCACGATTCTAATGTTTTAAGCAACGGAGCGTAAAATGGGCGAGCACTCGAAAAAGAAGGAATGGATCGAGCTTTCCGGTAAAGAGCTTAAGGGAAAACCTGTCGAATCCTTAGATTGGAAATCACCCGAGGGGATTACCATTAAACCGCTTTATACGGCGGAAGACCTGGAAGGGATTGAATTTGTCGACTCAATTCCCGGGAAGCATCCGTTTGTAAGGGGTCCCCGGGCCACCATGTATACGGTCAGGCCATGGACAATACGCCAGTATGCAGGTTTTTCAACGGCAAAGGAATCTAACGAATTTTATCGCAGAAATCTTGCAGCCGGTCAGAAAGGACTCTCGGTTGCATTTGATCTGGCGACCCATCGGGGGTATGATTCAGATCATCCCCGTGTTATCGGAGATGTCGGGAAAGCCGGTGTTCCGATAGATTCGGTCGAAGATATGAAAATTCTCTTCGACGGCATCCCCCTGGACAAGATGTCTGTCTCCATGACCATGAACGGCGCTGTTTTACCGGTTCTGGCGGGGTACATCGTCGCCGCCGAAGAGCAGGGGGTATCCCCGGAAAAGCTGACCGGCACCATTCAAAATGATATTTTAAAAGAATACCTCACCCGCAATACGTATATCTACCCGCCCGAACCGTCCATGCGGATTGTCTCGGATATTATCGGTTACTGCTCAAGCCATATGCCAAAATTCAATACCGTGAGCATCAGCGGATATCACATGATGGAGGCCGGTGCGGATTCTGTTTTGCAGACGGCCTTTACCCTGGCCGACGGCTTGGAGTATGTTCGTGCCGCACTTGCGGCGGGTTTGGATATTGACAGTTTTGCCCCAAGGCTCTCCTTTTTCTTCGGCGTCGGCATGAACTTCTTTATGGAAATTGCCATGCTGCGTGCCGCAAGGTTCCTGTGGGCCGATCTCATGAAGCAGTTCAACCCCAAAGATGCCCGCTCATCCATGCTGCGGACGCATGTTCAGACCTCCGGATGGAGTCTGACCCAACAGGATCCGTACAACAATATCATTCGAACCACCCTGGAAGCGCTCGCCGCGGTTCTTGGCGGGACACAGTCGTTGCACACCAATGCGTTCGACGAAGCGGTCTCCCTCCCCACGGAACTTTCCGCACGCGTGGCCAGAAACACGCAGATCGTTATCCAGGAAGAGTCCCAGATTACCCGGGTCGTCGATCCCCTTGGCGGTTCGTATTACGTTGAAAAACTCACCAGCGAAATTGTCGAAAAATCCCGTGCCTTAATTGAAGAAGTCGAAAAAATGGGCGGCATGGCAAAAGCGATTTCCGCAGGCATGCCCAAGATGCGGATCGAAGAGTCGTCAGCGCGCCGTCAGGCCAAAATAGATCAGGGCCTGGAGGTGCTTGTGGGCGTCAACAAATACCAGGTTGAAGATGAAGTGCCCATTGCTGTAAGAGAAATCTCCGAGAATGTGCGTGAAAGCCAGATTGCGTCAATTAATGATATTCGGGGAAAACGGAATGAAGCCGATGTTAAGCAGGCGCTTGAAGCACTTACCAACTGTGCTGCCTCGGGCGGCAATCTGCTGGAAGCCTGTATTCCTGCAGTTCGGGCAAGGGCGACGGTGGGGGAAATATCGGATGCCATGGAATCGGTTTTCGGACGCTTCACCGCAACCACCCAGTGCATCTCCGGCATATACGCCGGTGAATACCAGGACGATGAGATCATCGTCTCCATCCGCAAGCGAACCGAACAGTTCCTGGAAAAAACCGGGAGGCGGCCGCGTATCCTTTTGACCAAGATGGGCCAGGATGGTCATGATCGAGGTGTCAAGGTCGTTGCCACCGCCTATGCGGACCTGGGTTTTGATGTTGACCTCAGCCCCATGTTCCAGACACCTGACGAAGCCGCCCGAATGGCCATTGAAAACGATGTGCATGTCGTGGGCGTGTCGAGTCTTGCCGGCGCGCACAAGATCCTGGTCCCCAAGCTCGTTGAAGCGCTGAAAAACGAAGATGGCGGGGAAATCACGGTAGTGGTCGGCGGAATCATCCCCCCCGCGGATTACGATTTTTTATTTAACGCCGGAGTGGCCAAAGTATTCGGACCGGGTTCGCTGGTAACGGATTCTGCAAACCAGGTATTGAACGTGTTGGAACAAAATGGTTGAGATTGATCCTGAATATTGCATCAATGGGGTGTTGGCCGGCAAAAGAAAGATTTTGTCCAAAACCATCACCTTGATCGAAAGCTCGCTTTCCAGGCATAAGCGCAATACTTACGAGATCCTGGATGCGCTTCTCCCCTATACCGGTAATGCCATCCGGCTTGGCATTACCGGGGTGCCGGGCGTTGGAAAAAGCACCTTTATTGAAAGCCTGGGACTGTTACTGCTGGAAAAAGGACATCGTGTCGCGATATTGACCGTTGATCCGAGCAGTGCCATAAGCGGGGGGAGCATACTGGGGGATAAAACCCGGATGGAAAAACTCTCTGCCGACCCCCGGGCGTACATCCGACCTTCGCCCGCCGGAAAAACCCTCGGGGGGGTTGCCAGGAAAACCCGTGAAACAATGCTGGTATGTGAAGCCGCCGGGTTTGATGTGATTCTGGTGGAGACTGTGGGAGTTGGGCAGTCCGAGTATTCTGTTGCTTCCATGGTCGATTTTTTTCTGGTCCTGCTTCTTTCGGGTGCAGGCGATGAACTCCAGGGGATTAAACGGGGGATTCTGGAAATCGCGGATGCCCTTGCGGTTAACAAGGCCGATGGCGAAAATCTTGAGCCGGCCGAAAGGGCAAGGCAGGTCTATGAAAATGCACTGCATTATATGACCTCACATGATTCGGTGTGGCATCCCCCGGTTTTGACGTGCAGTG
>SLIE01000453.1 GCA_007135795.1 Desulfobacterales bacterium | reverse complement strand
TTGAACGGCTTCCGGTTGCGCGGTTTGACGGGATACCGGGAGAATGGGTGACAATGTCGCATGATTACGGCTTCCAAAAGAGTGCCGAGCAGTTTGATCTGCCATACTGCCGGGTCGCCACACCTGCGGCGCTGACAACCGCATACGAGGATGTGCTGGAAGACAATGGCAGCGCATTGATTGAAATATCGCTTTCGGCGGAAGATGATTTGCGGATTTTCGAAATGCGCAAGGCGGTTACCCTGTAATCGCAGATCCCATGATCGCGATTTTTTAAGTTGTCATAATTTAAATGGAGATAAATATGGTCTCAAATATTTTTGATCCGGATCGGTGGCACCTTGTGGACAGGTTTGAATTTACCGATATCACGTATCATCGGGCAGTGGACCAGGGGACGGTGCGGGTTGCTTTCAACCGGCCGGAATCGAGAAACTCCTTTCGACCGCACACGGTGGATGAATTATACACCGCTTTGGATCACGCACGAATGAGCAGTGATGTCGGCGTGGTAATCATTACGGGAAATGGCCCCTCGAAAAAGGACGGTGGATGGGCGTTTTGTTCAGGGGGGGACCAGCGTATACGCGGCAGGGACGGTTACAAATACGAGGGGGAAACCGGCGTTGATCCGGCGAAACTCGGGCGGTTGCATATCCTGGAAGTACAGCGGCTGATCCGGTTCATGCCCAAAATCGTCATGGCCGTGGTACCGGGATGGGCAGCAGGCGGCGGGCATTCCCTGCACGTGGTCTGCGACCTCAGCATCGCCTCGATGGAGCATGCCCGGTTTAAACAGACCGATCCGGACGTGGCATCGTTTGATAGCGGTTACGGCTCCGCCTACCTCGCAAAGCAGGTCGGTCAGAAGCGGGCACGGGAGGTGTTCTTCCTGGGACTCGAGTATACCGCCCAGGAAGCTTTTGCCATGGGAATGGTGAACCTTGTGGTGGCGCACGCGGAACTTGAACACAAGGCACTTGAATGGGCGGGAATCATGAATTCCAAATCCCCAACCGCCATGCGCATGCTCAAATACGGGTTCAACCTGCCGGATGACGGCCTGGTGGGGCAGCAGTTGTTTGCCGGGGAGGCGACCCGACTGGCGTACGGTACGGATGAGGCAGAAGAGGGGAGGGCGTCTTTTGTGGAAAAACGGCCGAAAGATTTTTCCAAATTCCCCTGGCATTACTAGGAAAATAAATGACCGCCGGTGTTAATAAAATTTCTCTTTGGATCATGGCGGCGCGGCCGCGAACTCTGACTGCCGGTGCGTCACCGGTGATTATCGGCGCTGCCGCCGCCTACGACACAGGTCTTTTGATCATCTGGGTAAGTGTATTTGCACTCTTGAGCTGCATGCTGCTTCAAATCGGAACCAATCTGGCAAACGATTATTTCGATGCCGTAAACGGGATTGACGATGAAAACCGACTGGGACCGGTCCGCGTTACCCAGACAGGCTTGATCGCCCCACACCGGGTGAAACAGGCTTTTATCATATGTTTTGTCGGGGCTGCGGTATTCGGGCTGCCATTGGTGGCATGGGGCGGTTTTACAATTCTCGCAATCGGCATCCTGTCGATCCTTTTTGCTTATCTTTACACTGGCGGCCCTTTTCCAATGGCATACATGGGGATGGGGGAAGTTCTGGCGTTTATTTTTTTCGGGCTTGTAGCGACCGGCGGGGTTTACTATCTCAATTCACATGATGTGACCCTCAGCGTGATGATTGCCGGTGCCGGTCCCGGTTTTATCGCGGCTTTCCTGATGGGGGTCAACAACCTCCGGGATATTCACACTGACCGTGCCGCCGGAAAAAAGACGCTGGCGGTGATGCTGGGTGAGCACGCCGCACGGCGCTTCGTTGCAGGGCTTCTGGTCGCTTCGTTGTGTATTCCCCCTTTATATCTGGTCTTCAATCCCGGACAACCGATGGTTCTTCTGGCATCTCTGGGCATTGTCCCTTTTGTGCCCCGGTTCCTGAAAGTGTTTACGGCGCCGATCGATGCCGGGTTCAATCTCATACTCGCCGCCGCCGGGAAATATCTTCTGGTCTATGCACTGCTCTTTGCTGCAGGGGTACTGGCATGATCATAACAGGCATCTCCCTGTATTATTTTAGCCTGCCGTTTGTTTCCGCCCTTCGGGTTGGGAATCACACCATGACGCACAGAGAAGGGTTTCTTGTCCGGCTGACGGATCAATTGGGCGACGTCGGTTTTGGTGAAGTCTCCCCGCTTCCCGGGCTGGACAATGCCACCCTGGAGGACTGCGAAAGGGATCTGCATCGCTTTGCGCGCATGATCAGAACCCATGGCATGGAAATAAAGACCCGCATGCCGGTCTTGTCGGGGGAATATAATTTTGCCCCCGCGACCGGCTTTGGCCTGGAAAGTGCCATGCTGTCAATAGCAGCGGGGAAAAGCGCCGGACGGGAGAATGTTACCGGTGAAACGTTGAAACTGTCTGTAAACGGGCTGTACATGCCGGATTCAAACCCGGACCGGGAGCAAATACAGGCGGATACCCTTCTGGAAGGCGGTTTTTCAACCATCAAGATTAAAATCGGCCGGCTCCCCCTGTCCGCGGAAGCAGCTTCGATACGCTATATGCTCGGACGGGTGGGCAAAAATGTGTTGCTCCGGCTGGATGGTAACCGTTCCTTGTCACTCCCCTTATACAGGCGTTATTTTGATGCTTTAAATGATCTTCCGGTTGAGTATGTGGAAGAGCCGCTCGCAAACGGTGATTTTAACCAGGCGGGGGAAGTGGGCTGGCCGCTGGCGATAGACGAGTCCCTGACCGATTACTGGGACAGGCGTACCGGAAGATTTATCAACTTGCCGGGAGCGGTTACCCACGCGGTTTTAAAACCAGCCACGCCCGTGGGGCTTTCGGCCGTGACCCGGGCCTTTTCTGAAAGTGAACACCCGCACCCGTTACCGGTATTCAGTTCCGCGTTTAATTCGATATATGGCATATGCGCCCTGATGCTTTATGCAAAACAGGTCCCCGCCGCCATTCAAACCGCTCATGGCCTTGGAACCGGAACTTTTCTGAAATCCGATCTTGTCGGGAACACACCCGCTGTAACGGACGGCTGTCTGTCCGTGCCGGCAAATATCCTGTGGGAACCGACATCTCCGGATTTCCGGCAATTACAGGAGATCGACCTTTGAAAAATGGTTTTGTTCATAAAAACCGCCTGAATATCAAGGGGATCTTTGAAAGATTTGCCGGGCGGGCGGCAATTGTGCAACACGGAAAAAATCCGGTTGTATCCACCTATGCGGATATTGCCAGGCAAATAGCCCATCTTGGTGGGGCGCTCAAAGGATCAGGCGCGGTTCCGGGAACCCGGTTGGGCGTTTACGCGGAAAACGATCCGCTTCATTTTCTGCTTTTTTTTCTGTCGTGGATCGAAGGGTACGTGTTCGTTCCCCTTAATCGCCGGGTACCCTTTGATGTGGCAGTGAAAGATGCCGCGCCGGATGTGGTCATTGTCCATGATAAGGAATGCGAGACGGGCGGGATGATCGTTACGACTGCTGAATCCCTTTTCCGGAATTTTAAACCGGAGATGATCGCTCTGCCCGATTTTGCGGCGTTGGACCTCGACCGGGAATGCAGCATTGTCTTTACCTCCGGTTCAACGGGCAAGCCGCGTGGCGTGGTACACACGATTGCCAACCATGTTTACAGTGGCCTGGGTGTGATATCGTTTTTCGGGCTTAAGCCGGGAGATCGTTGGCTGGTCAGTCTTCCGCTCAATCACGTGGGGGGTTTGTCCATTTTTACCCGCACGTTTTTATCCGGCGGGACAGTTGTATTCCCCGAAACCAGACAGGGCGTGACTGCCGCGATAAAAGACAGGGCCGCCGATTATATATCCGTTGTGCCCACCCAGTTGATCCGCTACATGACCGTTGAACCGCAAGCCGATTCGTTTATTGACGCCCTCCTATCCATGCGTGCCATCCTCATGGGAGGCGCCCCTGCCCCGGGGTGGGTCATTGACCGGGCCCTGGCGTTATCTCTCCCGATAGTTCCCAGCTATGGCTCCACGGAATCCTGCTCCCTTGTCACGGCCGTGGTGCCGGGTTCGGCAGCGACCGCCTATAAAACCGCCGGGAAAGTACTTCCTCACCGTCAACTCAAACGTGATTCGGACGGCCGCATTATGCTGGCCGGCAAAACCCGGTTTGCGCATTACCTCGAAGACGGGAAAAAATGTTATCCCTTTGATGATGGATGGTTCAAAACATCTGATTTGGGCGAAATCGATGAAAACGGCAACTGGATCATTCTGGGACGGGCCGATGAGATTTTTATATCCGGTGGAGAAAACATCAACCCCCTGGAAATCGAAAAACGTCTCATGGAAATCACGGACATCGACACGGCCGTGGTCGTACCGGTGCCTCACCCGGAATTCGGCCTTGTGCCCTGGGCCTTTGTGTCATCGTCCAAAGATCTCCATTTGCCGGACGTGACGACGTTGTTGAAAAAAACCCTTCCACCGTT
>SLIE01000010.1 GCA_007135795.1 Desulfobacterales bacterium | reverse complement strand
GAAGTTCTAAGGGATTGTACGTAACGCAGGTTGTTAGCCTTTTAAGAAGTCGTCAAAGGAAGCAAACTGACAAATAAACTCTGTTATTTATATCATAACCACTTAAAATGCAATAACGATCCCTATCGGTAAGACTTTTTCAGAAAATTGCAATGTCTGGGGGGAAGGGCAATGGTTGCATTGACATGATTATATATAGAAGGTAAAAGGGGCAGGGAAATAACTAAAGGGAACGAAAGAGAAAGAGCAGGGTTAAGGATAGGTGTGTGAACTATGAAAAAGAAAAGGATTTTATAAATGATAAAGGTAAATGAACATTTTTTAAAGTTACAGACGTCGTATCTTTTTTCAAGTATTTCACAAAAAATTTCTGATTTTGCAAAAGATAATCCTCACAGGGAAATTATCCGGCTGGGTATCGGAGATGCCACGCGGGCATTGCCGCCGGCATGTATTGCCGCATTTCACAAGGCGGTCGATGAAATGGGACAGGATGCTAGTTTCAGGGGATATGGGCCTGAGCAAGGGTATCTGTTTTTGCGTGAAAAAATTGCCGAAAATGATTTCCAGGCAAGAGGGGCGGAAGTGAATGCCGATGAGATCTTTGTAAGTGACGGTGCCAAGTGCGATACCGGGAATTTCCAGGAAATACTGTCAAACGACATTACCATCGCGATTCCGGATCCGGTATACCCGGTTTACGTGGACACCAATGTTATGGCAGGAAGAACCGGCACGGTCAAGGACGGCCGATTTGAAAAGATCGTGTACATGGAATGCACGGCAACAAACGATTATATTCCGCAAATACCCGAGGAACCGGTTGATCTGATCTATTTGTGTTTCCCCAACAATCCAACAGGGGCAACTGTTACAAGGGAAGCCCTGATTCAATGGGTCGATTATGCAAGGAAGAACAAGTCGCTGATTTTATATGATGCTGCTTACGAGGCATTTATCCGGGATGATGCCATGGTGAAATCCATATATGAAATCCCAGGCGCACGGGAAGTTGCCGTTGAATTCCGCAGTTTTTCGAAAACCGCCGGTTTTACCGGAACACGCTGTGCTTTCACCGTGGTTCCCAAGGAATGCATGGCCTATGATTCCGCAGGTGGCGCGCACAGTTTGCATACGCTTTGGAACCGGCGTCACAGTACAAAGTTCAACGGGGTGTCCTACCCGGTACAAAAAGCCGCGGAGGCCGTCTACAGCATCGAGGGTAAAAAAGAAACCGCTGCTATCATTTCCGGGTACTTGTCAAACGCCGACCGAATCCGCCGTGAAATGGATGAACTCGCTTACGACTATGTCGGGGGGCAACATTCGCCATATATATGGATTGATGCAAAAACCGATTCATGGGAATTTTTTGACATGCTCCTTAACAAGGCCGGCGTTGTATGCACCCCGGGTGCAGGCTTTGGAAGGTGTGGGGGCCAGCATATCCGGCTGAGCGCATTTAACAGTTATGCAAACGTGGAGACCGCCATGAATCGTATACGTGAAGCATTGAAAGATGCTTAATACCAAGATCCAGGCTCAGCATCGGGTCAGAGACCGGACTGTAGGCCTATGCATTGCAGTGACAGCTGTTATCCTTGGAGCGCCTGGCTTGGTAGCTGGCGCCTGCTTCGACTGCTTTGTCCTTGCAAAGCACGTCTTGTCATGATAGCCGAACAAAACGACCCTTAACCGCGATCACTTTCTGGGAGCGCCAGGCTTCCGCCTGGCTTAACCCGATCGACAGCTCGGTTACATGCCACTACATCATGGTCACCCCGATACATTTTTTTCCAACAACATATTTACAGGACGCCCGCTAAATAATAACCAGCGCCCACCTCTGAAAGAAATTTGAATTTATTTTGAATTGTTTTAAAACAGCTTGTGCTGACGTTTGGAATAACGGGCTGAACTGCACCCCCGGATCAAAGCACATGACGGTTTATTCTGGCGCAAAGGCCCGTGTCAGTATTGACAGGTCGTCCGTCAATACTAAGAACAGGAACAGCCCCCATTAGCGAATTTGTAAGCATCAGTGCAGCAAAGTCGTTTAATTCATTTTGCATTATTTTTTGTTTTTGAACCTGATACCCCTGACCTTGAAGAAACCGGATCACTTGTTGCTCCATAATTCCGGGAAGCACATGCCCGGACACAGGTAAAATCACCTGTCGTCCCCGGACACACAAAATATTGGCGGTATTGGTTTCGGAAATACTGCCGTCCGGGTTCAATATGAGGGCCTCGTCAGCCCCGTTTTTCTTTGCCCACTTTCCGGCCAGGTAATAATAGAGATAATTTAACGTCTTGTGCCCGGCCAAAGGGGTCTGGCGCGGAGACGAATAGACGGCCAGATCAATCCCATCCTTTTGAAGCAGATCAAGCCGATGAGTGGCAGCGCGCGCGGTTACGACAATATTGCTGGAAAAAGGTTTGTTTGCTTCATCATCGCGGCAGGCAGCCATAATTTTAACGGCTGCGAGTCCGTTTTCAAGCCGGTTTCCCAAAATAACCCGCAAAATGATTTCCGACCATGTCAAGTCCGGCACCGGTGCGTTGAACAACGCCCGCCAGGTAGCGTTGAATCGTTCAATGTGCGCTTCAAGGTATGCCGGTTCATTCCGGTTTACCCGTATGGTTTCAAAGAACCCATAGCCGTAAGCCACAGCCTTGTCCGTAACGCAAAACCGTGAATCGGAAACCGGTACAATACCCCCGTTAAACCAGGCCACGGCTGGAATTTTTTGCCGGTCAACACGATTTTCAAATAGCGTCGTTATTGAGCGTCCTTTATGGAGCGTTTCATCATATTCATCCGACGGATCTGAATCAAAGACCACACCGCCGCCCACGGAAAACAAGATGCGATCATCCCTAATGGTCGCGGTCCGTATGGCAATTGAGAGATCCATTGTGTCATGGAAGCTGATATAGCCGATGGACCCCGTGTATATGTGCCGGTTGCAGGGCTCAATCTCATCAATAATCTCCATAGCCCTGATTCTGGGGCATCCCGTTATGGACCCGCCCGGAAAAGCCGCGCGAAGAAGATCCACGCTATCCTTATTATCCATGAGCGTCCCCTGGATAATGGAAACCAGGTGAAAGACGTTTTTGTAAGGCTCAAGCCGCCGGTGAGCCATTACTTTCACACTCCCACCGCTGCAGACCCGGCCCAGATCGTTTCTCATCAGGTCAACGATCATGGATAATTCCGCATCATCTTTTTTACTCCCCAGCAATTCCTCCGCATTTGCACGGTCTTTCTCCCCGGTTTCACCCCGGGGTCGGGTTCCTTTTATCGGCCTCGTTTCGACCATTAGCCCGGATTGTTTAAGAAATCGTTCCGGGGAGGTTGAAACGATCCGGTGATCACCCGCGTTGACATAGGCATAAAACGGCGCTGGGGCCATTTCAAACAATGTTTTGAACATGGCAAAGGATGACCCGTAAAAAGCTCCTTCAAATCGCTGGGATAAATTCACTTGGTAAATATGCCCCGAAATAATGTATTCCTTGATTTTTTCAACGGCAGTCATGTATGTGCTGCGGGAAAATGTCGATTGAAAGCCGCTGCTGTCGGTTGAAAAATTTCCTGTTTCGGGTACCGGGTGTTGCATCTGATCCCAAAAATCCTTACGATCCGCATCGCAGCTGTCTTGTTTTCCTTTTTCCCGAACGGCTATATGAAGGCGTCTTTCCCCGGTTCTCTTGTCTTCGATAAGTATAGCGGAAGGTGCGTACATGCAAAGTTGGGGCAGTCCAAGATCATCGATAGTGGTTTTGGGAATTTTTTCAATAAAATCCTTCACGTCATATGAAATGTATCCAAAGAGACCCGCCGACACTGGACCCGGGAGATTCTCACCTAAAAGCCGATATTGACCGAGAATCTGCTTTACCATTTCAAGAGGGTCTGCTGCCACTTCAAGGCTTTGCCCCTTCAGAACAACCCTGTTTTTCGCATTATGACTGATGAGACCCAACCAGGGATTCACCGCAAGAATGTGATACCGGGCGCAATCGTTATCCCCACCGCTCATTAAAACCACAGTTCCGTCAAGATGAGCGAATTTTGCCGCTATATCGATAAAAGGAACTTCTGTAGAGCAGTTCTCCGTATGAATCCGGTTCAGCGTGCCGGTGTATTTAGAAAAAATATTCAAGCAAGACATTTCATCCTCCATGTCCCGATTTTACGATAGGGGCGTTTTTCAGCAGCCCGGCAAGCGGCCCGCAGTTCAAAAAATTTTCCACCAGACCAAATCCGTTTGCTGTCATAAAGCTCTCCGGATGAAACTGAAGACCGTATAGTTTCAGTTCCGGGTGCCATAACCCCATGCACACACCATCCCGGGTGTGTGCATTGACCACCAGGCCGGTCCTTTCCGTATCAACAACCAGGGAATGGTAACGGGCCCCTGTAAATGGAGAGGGAAGACCGGAAAAAAGCCCCGTATTGTCATGAAAAACAGAACTGGTTTTGCCATGAACAGGGAGCGGCGCCCTGATTGTTTTTCCTCCGAAAGCCTCATT
>SLIE01000316.1 GCA_007135795.1 Desulfobacterales bacterium | reverse complement strand
ACAGGAAGGGCATGGTTCGCCATGTCTCTGAAGCCGATGGTTGAATAGACGAGAAAGATAAACCCCAACATTCCGGCTGCCGGAAAAACATGCCACAACATGGCAACAGCAAGAAAAATACTTCCCGCTCCCAACATCGACCCCGCAAAGAGCAGTCCGCCACCCGCCAATCCGGAAAGCCCGACCTTGAAAAGAAATCGTTCCAGCCATCCGATGAGATGCCCCAACAGTCTTACCGGGTGCAGGCGGTACACAGGGTCCCCCAGCATGAGATCCAATATGAACGCCCCGGCCAGTATGATGATACATTCAAGCATGTTCAGGTTTTCCCGCTAAATCTGTTTATACCGTATTTCCCAAAAGAGAACTTTTGATACATTTATCGCTGACGCTCCAAATCGTACCTGTTTTCGTACCCGCGCGGGGTGATCATGCGGCCGTCGTGCGTAAATGTGCTGCTGTTGCCCACAAATACGATGGTTTGCATGCCCACGAGCCCGGTATCAAGGGTCTCCAGTGTGCACAAATGGATAATTTGATCGCCTCGCATGGCCGCGGTGACGAGTCCGACAGGGGTCTCTTTGGCCCGGTGATCGAGCAGGATTTTTTTTGCCGTATCCAATTGCCAGTTGCGCTTCTTGCTTCTGGGGTTGTAGAAGGCGACCACGAAATCCGCAGCCGCAGCGGCGCGTATTCGTTTTTCAATCACATCCCAGGGCGTTAGCAGATCGCTTAAGCTGATCGATGCAAAATCGTGCATAAGGGGGGCGCCCAGCAGTGCGGCACCGGCACACAATGCCGGCACACCGGGGACCACTTCGATGTAGAGTTCATCACGGCCACTTCCCGCGGCAACGTTGTTTTTCATGCAAAGCTCGAACACCAGCCCTGCCATGGCGTACACACCCGGGTCCCCGCTGCAGACAAGCGTGCAGACCCCGCCACTGTTGGCCGATTCAATGGCCTTCCACACACGCTCCACTTCCTTTTGCATGCCAGTGGCGATAATTGTCTTTCCGGCAACAAGCGGGCGGATAATATCAATATAGGTGGTGTACCCGGCAATGGTGTCC
Organism: Desulfobacterales bacterium; assembly: GCA_007135795.1. GTDB lineage: Bacteria > Desulfobacterota > Desulfobacteria > Desulfobacterales > Desulfosalsimonadaceae > B1SED10-16. Next base: position 3,473 of record SLIE01000316.1, on the reverse strand, counting down.
GCCATTTCGATTGCCTGTTTTGCCCGTCCGGTCATGTACGCCGCATCACCGGGGCCAATGCCGACGATGTATAAGGCTTTTCTGCCACGGCTATGGTCGTGTTTTTTGTTTTCTGCTTCGGTACCAGCAGAATCTTCGTGTGTATCGATAACATCGCTGCTGCTTCGCATACGCTTGTGACTCCCATGTATTTGTGCACCATAACCGACGGGTTGGGTACGTTTTTGACACTTGATAGTTCTTCTTTAGAAAACCCGATCAAGGGACGGTTAAAATAGGCCGCCGCTTCAATCAGTCCAGGTTCTCTGGTTTTCATCTCGATGGTAACAAAATGCAGGATACTCGAGGTGGAAAGCCCGTATTGATCAAATACCGCCTGAACAGCGCATATAATCTCATCTGCCGATGTTCCACTGTTGCATCCCGATCCAACCGCAAGGGTTCGGGGACGGGCCACCAGCACTTTTTCCGAAAATTTTCTTATTTGGTGGTCGATTGTGTGATCAATGAAAATTCCGGGGGTGGAAGCCGAGGCAATGTCATCGATCATGGCAGGCTTGGGATCGGTGTAATCTTTAAGTTCGGTATCGAGTATCTTCCAGGGGTCATGTCGCCACACCCGCTGGCCGGTCAGAAAGGCCATGCTGATCACCTTTACCACTTCCGGGTTTTCAATAAAAAGTGCGTGTTTTTTCGCCAGCAGGTCAATGGCCGGGACGCCGGCGTTATCCGTTGCAGTGGTGACAACCGGGATTGCCCCGGTGAACTGTCCGATCAACCCCGCCAAACCGTTTGCCCCGTTTGAATGCCCGGAAAGGAGGCTGACGGCAAACCGGCCGGTATCATCCACCACCACCACGGCCGGGTCCGTCTGTTTGGCCCCGATGTGCGGCGCGATCATGCGAACGACAATACCGACCGCCATGACAAACACATGCGCTTCAAAATGTTTGAATTCCCGTCCAACGGCTTCCGCCAGCACCGTGAAACGCCTGGCCCCCACGGGCGGAGATGGTATGGTCTTTCCGGTAAAGATGGTCGCGCCGGGGAATTTTGCCGCGATCGTTGCGGCAATAGCCGTGCCGTCCGGGGTAAGGGCCCAGATGGCCATCGATGTTCCGCGTGTCATGTGGTCCCCTTCCTGCACCCATGCGTGAAGGCTTTGTCATAGAGTTTCGAGACCGCGGTTATTCCCCTGTTTTCACCAAGCGCCGGGCCCGTGAGGATCAGGGCGGTCGCGGTGATATTGTTTTCGGACATGGTTTTGGACAGGTTGCCCGCGGTAGTTCTGAAAATGGTTTCATCGGGGCGGGACGCGCGGTATACAACGGCAACCGGGGCGTCGCTGCCGTAATTGTCCACAAGCGCTGCTTCCACTTTTTCCGCCAGCCCGGCAGACAGATAAATGGCCATGGCCGCGCCGTGTGCGGCAAGGTGCTCGAGGTGCTCGGCTGCCGGTACCGGAGTGCGTCCTTCCGCCCGGGTCAAAATAAGGGTTTGCGTTTTTTCCGGCACGGTATATTCTATTTTAAGCGCGGCTGCCGCGGCAAATGCGGCGGTTACACCGGGAATCACCTTGAACGGGATCTTCTTTTTTTCAAGAGCGTTCATCTGCTCGGCAATGGCGCCGTAAAGGGAAGGGTCGCCCGAGTGAAGACGGACCACGCGTTTGCCGGCAATCTGCGCTTCCGCCATGCGTGCCGTGAATTCATCGAGATGCATGTTCGCGCTGTTTTCTTTTGTTGTGCCGGGTTTTATCCAGGCAAGGGCGGCTTCCGGTACCAGCGAGCCCGCGTAAATGACCAGGTCTGCGCTCTCCAGGGCGTTTTTCCCCTTGACTGTAATGAGTTCCGGGTCTCCCGGCCCGGCCCCGACGAACAATACCGGAAAGGTTTGCTCGTCATGCCTGATTTGGGCGTTGTCCGCCGGTTTTTGAGCAGAGATGACAAATACCGGGTTCTTTGCGCAAAACCGGGTGCCCGAAGGCATCCTGGCACCATCGCTTACCTGGATGCAGACGGCCTGACAGGAAAATCCATTCTTTTCAAGTTCGGCCATGGCGCCGGCCACGGTTTCCAGCACCACGGCATTGATCACCATGCGGCCGCCGGGTGCGAGGCGGTCGGCGCTCACCTGAATGATTTCGGGCAGGTTTTTCCCCCCGCCGCCGATAAAGATCCGGTCCGGGCGAGGAAGTGATGCGATCCCGTCGGGCAGTGTCAATTGGTGAACATCCACATTATCCACTTTGAAACGACGAATGTTTTCCTGGATGTTCAAAATGCGGTGGGGATTTTTTTCAACCGCCGCGACCTGGCCGGTTGTCAATATCGCTGCCGCCTCAATGGCCACGGCGCCACTCCCGGAACCCAGGTCCCACAGCACATGGTGGGGTTTCAGCCGAAGTTTTGCAATCGACACGGCGCGTACCTCTTCCTTGGTAATCATGCCGGCGTCATGGGCAAACGCGTTATCCGGGTTCCCGACAGGGGTCTGGGTGATCAAAAAGTCCGATGGCCGGGGGAGCTCATCCTGGCTTTCCCTTCTCTCCGGAAGAAGAATCACCGCGTTTGGGGTATTGAATTCTTTTTGCGCCGCTTCTGCCATATCCACCTTTGTGATTCGTTCGTCGATTTCTCCCAGTCGCTCGAACACCCACATTGCAAGAAGACGATCCGCGTTTGAAAACGCAATCCGGGCCACCTGCAGGGGAGTGTTGTTGTCGTCCGTGAAAACAAAGACGGGGCGGTTTTCATCGAGTGCGGCCGAAATGGTCCCATTATCCCCCCGGCCATGAATACTTACGGCAACAGCATCTTTCCACGTGCGTCCGATTCTGGAAAAAGCGGCCGTCATGACCGATACATTCGGGTGGATTACAATGTTTTCGTTTCCCAGTTTCGAGATAAGCGTCTCGCCAATACCATAAAAAAGTGGATCCCCGCTGGCCAGTACCACCACGCGCCGGTTTTTCATCAAATGGCAGATATCGGCGATGACATCATCCACCGGGGCCGTGATCGGTCGTTTTTCAGCAGGGTGATCGGGAAACCAACTCAGGTGGCGCTTGCCGCCTACCAGGACCTCTGCACGCCTTATGATTTCGTGGTGTTTTTCGGTTATGTCGGCATATCCCAGGCCCACGCCGATAACGTGAATCGTATTCATTGATTTCCTTTATTGCTGTTAGTGTCCAGTACGGGTTTCCCGTCAAAATCAAACAAAATCGCCCGTACCGAAATCGGCTGTCCGGAAAATCGCCGGGCATTTTCAACAACTTGTCCGATGAGTGTTTCAAATAACGCGGGACAGATCGGTTCTATCATAAAAAATGCCTCACGGGCCGTATTTGCAGATCCCACCGAGGATGGCAGCGCTGTATCCTCGCAAACATCTTTTACAAGTCCTGTCAGATGTTTCATGGATAATCGGGTTGTCGCCGCATGGGTGTGAAATGCCCCCTGGGCCATTTT
>SLIE01000460.1 GCA_007135795.1 Desulfobacterales bacterium | reverse complement strand
TGATATGGCTGATCTGGACCGCGCCCACATGGAATCTGAAACATCAGGGGTGATAAAAATTCTTACGCATCCCGGAAAGGACATGATCATTGGTGTCACCATCGTCTCGACCCATGCAGGGGAGATGATAGCGGAATTTGTCCTTGCCATGAAACATGGGCTGGGTCTGAAAAAAATATTCAAAACCGTGCATGCTTACCCCACATTTGCCGAAGCCGCCGGACTGGCAGCCGGGAAGTGGAAAAAAGCCCATACGCCCCCGGGAATTTTCAGGTTTTTGAGCCGAATCATGACCTTGATCCGGAGGTGAAATCCAGAGCCGGCCCTGGCTCCTCATCAATCGGCAATGCATGTTTGCCATATCCGAAAACCGCAATCTACCGGCTGGGTGACAAAGAGTTTATGCATTCGAATACGGATACGCACCGGGAAAAAAATTGTATCATCTTTTTTATCAAGGCCCCTGTTGCAGGGCTTGTCAAAACCCGCCTGGCTGAACATGCAGGTATAGAGGGAGCACTTTGTCTGTACCGGGCATTTGTGGAAGACATCCTGCTCACGTTAAAAGGATCAGGGATAGATATCAGGATATATTTCTACCCGGGCAAAGACGAAAACCTTGTGGCGCGCTGGCTCGGACATGACACCCAATTGTTTGCCCAGGAAGGGACGGACCTGGGTTTGCGGATGTACAACGCATTTCGCCAGAGTGCCTCGGACGGTTATGACAACATGGTTCTTGTGGGTTCTGATATTCCGCATCTCAGCGAAAAAATCATCGTCGATGCATTTTCAGGGTTATCAAATAACCATGCCGTCATCGGCCCGGCCATGGATGGTGGGTATTACCTGATCGGATTTAGCAAAAGAACACTATCTGGAGATGCATTTACAAATATCACCTGGAGCAGGCCGGATGTTTTTGAAAAAACACTCCACCGGCTTAACAACAATAACCAGCGGGTCTACATGCTCCCGCCCCTGCATGACATCGATACATGGGAAGATCTGTGCGTTCTTGCATCAAGTCTTGCAGAACATCCGACAGCAACCCCAACGCACACCCAAAAACTCATTCATACCCGGCGGGTTCTGTCAGATATAAAAATGCTCTTCTGAATAAATATACCATGAGCGCCAAACGCTTCTGCCCAACATCGAGATCGTCTTTGGAAGCGACCGACGCCTGCCTTTACAAATCATATGCAGTGCTACCCTCCCGGAACGCTCCAGTAAGAACCCTTTCTAACAAATCCGAGGCAACTTTTCACCTGTCGGCATATCTATGATCCGTTCCCCGCCGATTATCGTTTCCAGTACTACCCTCCCGGGATGCGCCGAAACCACCTCACCGATAATACAGGCATCCAATCCGAACGGATCTTCCCTTACAACTGAAAGCACTCTTTCGGCATCTTCACTGGCGACCACCGCAATCAACTTTCCTTCATTTGCAACATAGAGCGGATCAAGCCCCAGCAATTCACACAAACCGGCAACGGATGAATTGACCGGAAGACCGGACTCAACAATTCTAATGCCGACATTCGATTGCAGTGCGACTTCGTTTAAAATCGTACCCACGCCACCTCGCGTCGGGTCGCGCAGTACATGGATATTCCGGCTTGCGGCAAGCATACGCGCGACCATGTGATTTAATGGTGCACTGTCGCTTTGGACCGGGGCATCAAAAGACAACCCTTCCCGCTGGTTCAAAATGGTAATGCCATGATCCCCCATGGTACCGCTTAGAATGATCCGGTCACCGGGGCGGGCATTGCCGCCTTCTATATGAATCCCCTCCGGGATCAGACCAATACCCGAAGTATTGATAAAAATTTTATCGGCAGCCCCCCGGTTCACAACCTTTGTATCGCCCGTGACAATACTGACACCTGCTGTTCGGGCGGCCCTCCCCATGGATTGAACGATTGTTTCCAGGTCCGAAACAGAGAACCCTTCCTCGATGATCAACCCAACACTCAAATACAGCGGGGTTGCCCCGCTCATGGCGATATCATTGACCGTCCCGTTGACGGCAAGATCCCCGATATTGCCGCCGGGGAAAAAAATCGGGTCTACCACGTAGGAATCAGTGGAAAATGCCAACCGTGTTCCCCCGACATCAAGTGTCGCGCTGTCACCCAACCGGGACAGAATCGTGTTATCAAATACAGGAAGCATCAATGCTGACACAAGATCATTGGAAAGCTTGCCACCGCTGCCGTGATCCAGAAGGATGACCTCTTTTTTCATTCTCCTCCTATTGTTGCGGCAACAGCGTCATGTTGCCGGGTATTTTAAAGTGTTGTCAAACATCACGCCGGCAGACGGTCAGGCACCATATTGATAATATGCTGCGCAGCTCCCTTCGCTGGAAACCATACAGGGGCCGACCGGATCAACGGGCGTACAGATTGTCTTGAAAAGTGGACATTCGGGCGGCGTCAATTTTCCAATGAGAATATCCCCGCACGCGCACCCCCCTGGCGAAGGAGAATCAAATGCCCGGATGCCGAAACGTACAGCCGCATCATAATCTGCAAATTCCCGCCTTATTAGCAGTCCGCTTCCCAGGATTGGGCCAAGACCCCGCCATATGGCATCTCCATTTTCAAATACCCGGTTCATGATCGCTTCGGCCCGGGGATTCCCGTTTAGGGCTACCACCCGGGTATAAGCATTTTCAAGCGCCGGCATCCCGCTCTGGATCATTTCCGCCAGGCGCAAAAGACCTAAAAGGATGTCCGCAGGCTCAAAGCCGGCAATGACACATGGCATATTATATTTTTCAAAGAACGAGGCATAGGCGTTTGTGCCGATCACCGCCGAAACATGTCCTGGCAGGAGGAAACCATCGATCCGGACGCCTTCAAACGCCATCAAGGCATCGAGGGCAGGTGGTACTCGCTTGTGCACGGCATACACACTGTAATTTGAAATCCCGCTATCCTTGGCGGCCAGAATGGATGCTGCAATCGTGGGGGCAGTGGTTTCAAATCCCACGCCCGGAAATACAACCTGCTTTTCCGGGTTCGCGCGGGCAATGTCAAGCGCATCCAGCGTGGAATATACCAGGCGGACATCGCTGCCGCCGGCCTTCTCCTTAAGAAGCGACGAGTTCGTGCCCGGTACCCGTACCAGGTCGCCGAACGTGGCAACAATGGTATTAGGGATCCTGGCAAGGGCAATGCAGGCATCGATATCCCCCTGAGCGGTCACGCAAACAGGACACCCCGGACCCGAAACAAGACAAACCGTCTCCGGCAGTACCGTTCGGATGCCGTGCCGGAAAAGGGATACAGTGTGCGTACCACATACCTCCATGATGCGGATTTCCTTTTTACAGACGTCCGCGATCCGGTGTAAAAGATTGCGTGAAATGTCACCGCTTCGGTATTCAATATTATGCTTCATTGGTTGTCCGTTATCTCCCTCACCCCTTTTCCTAACGGATCAGGATAGTCCTTTGAGGCCTTCATTATAGAGTCCTGCTTTTCGCAGCTGCAATAATCGCCTGACCCAGGGAGATGCCGCCGTCGTTGGTCGGTACCCGGGAATGAGAATAAACCTCGAAACCCGTCTCAGTAAGCGTGCGCGTCATCCCTTCTAACAAAATGACATTTTGAAAAACCCCGCCACTGAGTGCCACCCGGTTTAAACCGGTACGAAGCCGAATCCGGTCACACAACGCTGAAAACAAATGAATCAGGGTCCCGTGAAATCGCGTACTGATCTGAGCCGTTGTGATCCCATTTTGCATATCCTGGACAATAGCCGATATTATAGGCCGGCTCGATATCGACAACTCACCATCAGGCGGCAGCTGATACGGATATATATCATCCTGCTCAAAAAACACCCTATCGGGATATGCCATATTCTCGAGCGCCATTGCGGCCTGTCCTTCGAAACAAACGTGATTGTGAATACCCAGGATGGCGGCTACGCCATCAAAAAACCGGCCCATGCCGGATGTCAACGGAGAATTGATCCGTTTAACCATCATGCGGACAACAACCTCGATGTCCGCTTTTGCAATCATCTTGAACAGCGGCAGGTCAGCATCCCAAAAATCATCCCCCATTGAATCGAACAAAAAACTCACCCCCATACGCCAGGGTGCCTTGACAGCCGCCTCTCCGCCGGGCATGGGCACATACGCCAGATGGGCCGCCCTTTCAAATGATGCTTCATCGGCAATCAACGCCTCACCGCCCCATATATGGCCATCGGTTCCATACCCCGTACCATCAAAGGCAAGACCAATCACTTTGCCGTCAACCCGGTTTTCCGCCATGCAGGCGGCAACATGGGCGTGGTGGTGCTGTACGGGGATTGCCATAACCGTATCCGCTTGATCATGTGCGTAACGGGTACTGAGATAATCCGGGTGCATGTCGTATGCGATCATTTCCGGTTTAATATCAAGTATATGTTTCATGTGCTCAATGGTTGACGTGAAAAAATCAAACGTCCGCAGATTTTCAAGATCCCCGATGTGCTGACTCAAAAACGCATTTTTACCTTTGGTCAGGCAGATCGTATTT
>SLIE01000073.1 GCA_007135795.1 Desulfobacterales bacterium | reverse complement strand
GGGATGCACCAAAGTGATTCGAAACACCATTTTTAACCTTAAGGCACCTTATGGGCACAAGAAAACAAAAAAGGGTTATGGAAAACCATAACCCCTTAATTTATTGTGGTGGGCGATACTGGGTTTGAACCAGTGACTTCTACCGTGTGAAGGTAGCACTCTCCCGCTGAGTTAATCGCCCCTTGTAGTTTTATAAATAAAAAATTATATCCCCGCAAGTCAAGCTTTATTCTTCGCTTTGGCATGCAGGCGGACTTTATGCCGGTCGATCGAAACCTGAATCCGTTATACTCTCCGGTTTCATCAGTCAACAATCGCAAGCGGATTTAATCATGGGGGGCTTGGTGCCACGGCTGCCGAACCCTACTTGATTTCGGTTGTAACCGGGCAGGGGTCGAGTCGGTGGCGGCGATTTACTTTCAATCGGAAATCGAGTATGAAACCGTAGATAGGATCGCCTTTAACGAGGTGGGCGACGTCTTGGTTTTTTGACGTCATCGTCATTGATCACGATGCGGCGGCTCTGCGGCAGTTCACAGCCGCGCAGCGGACCCTATACCTGACTGAACACAGGTACAGGAAAGGGATGGTGGGTGGGCGATGTTGAGCTTAAGCGCCGGACACATTTTAATCTTTGGAGTAGCGTATGTCGTTATCGATGGAAGGTAAAAGCAGGCCGGGCACGTTGCAGTCCGATCCCACGGGAAACGGGCACCGGCTGGTAGCTTCCGGCGACTGGACACTGCTCCATTATAAACGCCTGTTTCGGGAAATCAGCCGTTATTCGGACGTGAAGGAAGTGGATCTCGGCCATTTGCAGCGCCTCGATACCGCCGGTGTCGTGCTGCTTTCGTCCCTTTTAGGGGTATCGCGCCTCAGACAATTGGCCGATACCAGTCCGGAACTGAAAAAAGAGCAGCGAGCCTTGCTGGTTGCCGTTTGCGAAGGGCTCGATAAAGCACAGTTGATTCCTCGCGAGCGGCAGATATTCCCAATTGTCGCTACTGTGGCGTATATTGGAGAAGCCGTTCAGGCCGGTTGGCGGAATCTTTTACAGTTTCTGAGCTTTGTCGGTTGGGTCCTTGCCACCTGGGCGAGGGTGGTGTTGCGTCCCGGCCGCTGGCGGATGAATGCGTTTTTTCGCCAAGTGCAAAGCACCGGGCTGGAAGCGATTCCCATTGTGGCGCTGCTGACGTTCATGGTAGGGGCCGTGGTGGCGTTTCTCGGTGCCACGGTGCTCGGTGTTTTCGGGGCAAGCGTGTACACGATCGATCTGGTGGCGTATTCGTTTATGAGGGAATTTGGCGTGCTGCTGGCCGCGATCCTGATGGCCGGCCGGACCGCGAGTGCCTTTACCGCCCAGATCGGTTCCATGAAAGTCAATGAAGAGATCGATGCGATGCGGGTACAGGGTTTCGATCCCATAGAATGGCTCGTGCTGCCACGCGTTCTGGCGTTGCTCATCACCTTGCCGTTGCTGGCATTTGTCGGGGTTGTCGCAGGATTGTCGGGTGGCGGGCTGGTCGCGATTTTTGCATTGGAAGTCCCCCTGGAGCAGGTGCTGGCCATTTACCGGGAGGTGCCCATACGGCACTTCTTCATGGGAATGATCAAGGCGCCTTTTTTTGCCTTTTTGATTGCCGTGATCGGATGCCTGGAAGGGTTCAAAGTCGGCAGCAGTGCCGAATCGGTGGGTCAACACACCACATCGAGCGTTGTCCAGTGTATTTTCGTGGTGATTCTGGTTGATGCCCTTGCAGCATTGCTTTTCATGGAGGTAGGCTGGTAATGGATGATGCAACTTTCCGGGACACGCGTGAAACGGTTATCCAGGTTCGCAATTTGCAAAACCGCTTCGGTGATCATGTTGTACATGAAAATCTGGATCTTGACGTGCACCGGGGCGAGATACTGGGCGTGGTGGGAGGGTCCGGAAGTGGTAAATCCGTGCTTCTCAGGAGTATCATGGGGTTGATGCGTCCCAGCGGGGGGGAAGTGAAATTGCTGGGTCAGCGGCTCGACCGCTTGTCGGGGGATACCAGAACATTGTTGGTAATGCGCTGCGGCGTGTTGTTTCAGCAAGGGGCGCTCTTTACGTCATTAACCGTCCTGCAGAATGTAGCCCTTCCCCTGATTGAACACTCGGGGTTGACCCGCGACGCCGCCGCCCGGCTGGCTGAAGTGAAACTTGCCCTGGTTGGGTTGCCGATGCACGCGGCCAACCTCTATCCATCGGAGCTTTCCGGCGGAATGATAAAACGCGCGGCCCTGGCCCGGGCATTGGCACTCGATCCCGACATCCTCTTTCTGGACGAGCCGACAGCCGGCCTCGATCCCATTGGGGCGGCGGCATTTGATCAGTTATTGCTGACCTTGCGCAATGCCTTTGGCCTGACGGTTTTTCTGGTAACGCACGATCTCGATACCCTCTATGCAACGTGTGACAGGGTTGCTGTTATTTCCAACAAGAAAATATTAATTAATGATAGACTGGACATCGTCGCTGAAACGAACGATGAATGGATCCAGGATTATTTCCATGGTCCCCGGGGGGGAAATGCCCGGGTGCCGCACAAGATTTCTGAAGACAAAGGGTAATGAAGGGATACGTATGGAAGCGCGTGCAAACCACGTACTGATAGGGGTTGTAACCATCTTGCTGGTCGTTGGCATGGTCTTTTTCGGACTGTGGATGGCGAAGTTTGGAGAAGACCGGGAGACAACAGCGTATGATGTGATTTTCAGGGAAGCTGTCAGCGGGTTGGCCGAGGGGAGCCGTGTTGAATATAATGGCATACGCGTGGGATCGGTCAGCGCGCTGCGGATCGACCTGGTAAACCCCAATCAAATCATTGCCCGCATCAATATTTCGAGCGATACGCCGGTTACAAGCGATACACAGGCGCGCCTCGCCATGACCAATATTACAGGGGCCTCGCATATTCAACTGAGTACCGATTCCTTTGACGGTCCGCCCCTGGTGGCCCGAGGTGATGAGGAAGTGCCCGTGATAATTGCCGAACCTTCGCCTATCGCGCAGCTCCGAACCCACTGGGAGGAGTCGATTGGAGGATTGAATCTGTTGGTCGACAATGCCAACCAGATGCTCTCCGCCAAAAACGCAGAATCGATCACCACTATTTTACTGAATTTAGAATCCGCAAGTAATTTCTTTGTAACCCAGCAGCATGAATTTGCTGATGCCATCAAAGGCATTTCCCGTACCGGAGAATCTGCTGATAAAGCATTTGCGAGTCTTGATGTGCTGGTAAATGATATTGGCGCCGTATTGGGTAATCAGGGTGATGCTTTGTTAAGTGATACCGGTGCCCTGATAGAGAGGCTCGATCAAGTGGCGGCAAATCTCGAGCAGCTCCTGGATGACAATAAGGGCGCGTTGGATCAGGGGTTTCGCAATTTAGAGGGGATTGGACCCGTTATGCGTGATTTCAGAAATACCGTTAATACACTGGAGCGGGCTATAAGACAATTCGAAGAAAATCCGGCAGGTTATCTGTTGGGCAGGGAGCGATTACCGGAGTTTGAACCATGAAATATTCAAGTTCTACCATGAAGTTGTGTTTAATTGCCATTCTCTCCATGGCGGTCAGTGCCTGCGCCGTGTTCCCCGAACGCGAGCCGAGAAGTATCTATCATCTGCCGGTTTCCGAACTCGCGGGTAGTGGAGAAACGCCAAGGAATGTAACGTTGAGGATTTCGAGGCCATCCGTCGATGACATACAAGGTGGCGTGAGGATCATTGTTTCGCCGGATGCGATAACCCTCCAGGGGTATCGGCAGGCGCAATGGAACGCCCCTGTCCCCGTGTTGCTGCGGGATCACCTGATCGATGCATTTCGAAGTGACGGACGGTTCAAAAGTATTGTTTCCGATCGGGAAAGCCTGAGAGCCGACCTGGAACTGGGCGGTCACCTGCGCGCCTACCGGGTTGAATATGAAAATGGGTTGCCGTATGTCAAAGTGTTATTTGATGCAAACCTGATCGACCTGGCTGAAAATCGCGTCATCCGAAGCAGGCGATTTCATATAAACGAAGCACTGGCAGCTGAGCCCGTGGAAGAGGCCGTCAGGGCGTTTTGGCGTGCCACTGAAACGCTGTCCCGCGAATTGGTGGCGTGGTTGGTTGCTGATACCGGGTGATACAATTAAGTACCTGACACCGTCAGGGGATATGGATAATCTCCCTGACGGTGTCTAATGTTATGCGCTGCTGTTCTTCTTTTCTTTTTTTTGTTTACGCTTTTCCTTTGGATCGAGCACTGCTTTTTTCTGTTGCTCCCGCTTTCCCTTATCCTTGCTTCCCTTGTCACCCATTACTGACCTCCCTGCTTGAAAATGATTCACGGATTATTGTGGCCCGAAAATCGTTTCGGTATTGAATGTTAGCAGACGAGATCGATCGGAGTCAACGCCAAAGCATAATTATAATTGACTGGCATTTGGAGTCAGAAGAAAAAGCCTGACTTTTCTCCAACTTTTCATTGAACTATTCTGTATGCTTACGATATTATTTAATATGGGCGGCGACTTTT
>SLIE01000231.1 GCA_007135795.1 Desulfobacterales bacterium | reverse complement strand
TTGCATATTCTGCACCTTCCACCAGGTGTTCTTCAAAGGCCGTCCGCGGCGATTCAGGATAACGATGGAACAATATCTGCCCCTTAGGCTTGTTAGCATAATTCAACCCTTTTTCCGTCAATACATAAGCGACAATCTCCGTAAAATCACCGGATAGACGTAAGCTTTCCAAGTCACGGCCATCTTTTTTCATTACCTCGGAAAGCTGATCAAAAAAAGCGAAATTATCAATATTATCAATAAATTCAAGAACTTCTGGATAATCGCCTTGTCCTTCCGCGACACCCCGGGCAATTGCTTCCCTTTGAATCCGATCATGGTCACCTGAAATTTTCGTAAGCGCCTTGAACATCCGGGTGGCAGCACCGGAAGCAGGGACAAATTTCATCAATTCGCGTTGCTTGTTTTCTTTTTCATATAAGTCTGCATACGCATTTATTTCCTCGGCATTGAGTCGTTGAATACCATCTCGAACGGTGCACGGCCGGTCCAGATCAACATACGGAGCCCCCTTTTCAAAAATTTCAATTTGTTGTTGAACTTTCTCCACGGGCAAACCATGCTTTTCAATCTGTTCTATATGATTTTCATCAAATGTTATCGGCACTTGCATTCTCCGTTTATTTTGGTTTTATTCCGACTATCGGCCAACCGTGCTGAATTCGTAAGCTGGTGACACCCATTTACTTTCGGAGGTAATCTGGAGTTATCGGTATCAGCTTTTTAAACATAATAGGCGTGTCAACTCGCGTCAATGCGGAAACGGCATGTTTGCAGGCATTTTATCGCGGACTTCAGGAGCCAGTTGTTCGAGCCTGCTTTTTAGGTAAAACCAGTTCCCACCAAACTCGCATGCGATCATTGCATATAAGGTCAGATCTGCCCCGGTTGCCATCAACCGAACAAGCACATGCCCGCCTTTGGCATGAAGCGTAAGCGCATTCATATCATCCAAATCGATATTCGCGGCAAAAGCCTCGGCCACAATGTAAAACCGGGCCATCACTTCCGCCATAAACGCCAAATCCATATTCACGGCTTTTTCATCCGACCATAAAAGGTTCCCTCTGCCATCAAAAAAAGCAAGCCCCCTGTAACCTTTTACCAGCTGTATATCAGCCCGGATTTTTTCAAATAAAGACCGGATATAAGCCTCCGATGTTTCAGACACAGCGTGAACAGCAACCCTTTCAGAAGGTTCAAACCGGTTGATCCTTTCTTTCCGCCCATCCGTTTTTTTGCGCTCACTCATTACCAACGACTCGATGCTAATGATTTGACTCTCCAAACCTGTGATCCCCCTGTGCCATGACGCACCAGCTAACGCCATGAGGTTCGGGCAATTTAAATGCTTTTCCCTGCTTTCCTTGTATTCCGAAAAATCGAATGTAATGCCTGACCACGATGCGATCTCACGCGCAGCCGCCTCCCCTTCGAGATCACCGCAGCGTGCATTGTAAATCCTGCCATTAGCAAAAAAAAGATTGCCGCTTTTTTTGGTCGGGGTTCCAACCTGCAAAGCGCCGGTTTTATCTAAAAGCTCAAACATGGGGAGTAAGCGCGCCATGCTCAACCCATTGACATTGATGCCGGCATCCCATTGGTTCAACCCTACAATGACAGCTGATGCAAGAACGTTGATATTGACGGGTTTTTCAATATAATACAAAAAGGCCTTTTTATTTCCAATGGTTCTGAACCATGGTTTTTTCCGCGTGACCATGGCGATGCAGGGAATTTTGCTGTAATAGCGGCTCATATAACCTAGCAAATCTATGGCATTGATCAAAGGACTGTCTGCACTGAACACGAGGATCGATATCCGGTTTGAATTCAGAATGGAAATGGCGTCATTTTTTGATCCTGCCAGGTAAATTTCAAATTGCTGGAATTTATCCAGATTGATTTTTAATCTATTCAGAAACGCGGTGTCATCATCAATAATAAGAACCTTGTCCATGCAAGCCGCTTGCCTTGTTGCAGAAAGCTCACCGGCAACTTGTTCGGATCGATTTTTCCAATCAGTATAATTACCTAATTTTTTGGGAAGATCGATTTGTCGGGATGCTGATTTGTCTGCATGTTGCAATAAATTTCTGCGGGCTTTTGAAATATCAATAGATTCTACACTCTTTGTTACAATATGTTTTCCAATATACCGGCAGGACCGGGTAGATCCGATTGAAAGTGCATGATCCGCTATCACGTTTATCAACCGGTGGTTTCCACCTGTAACCTTATAGATTTCGGATATGGCGCCTTTTTCAAATACCTTTCGACCACTACCTGCCACGGACATGCGATAAGCAATGTACTCGGTTGTTTCTGATATGTTCAAGGGTTCAAGATGACAATTGACGGTTATTCTCTGCCTTATGCCTCTGTTTTCCGGGCATTCCAGTCGTTTGACAAATTCTGGTCGACCAACCAGAAAAACACTTATCAACCTGGCACCATTTGCTTCCAGGTTGGAAAGAAGCCTGATTTCTCTTAAAAGGTGATCGCTGAAATCCTGGCACTGATCGACGATCAGCACGACCCTTTTTCCCTGATGCCGGCACACTGATAAAAACTCTTGAAATGCCCTGATAAACGAACCTTTTGTGACAAACGTTCCGGACAGACCAAATGAAGTGGCAATGTAATTCAGGAAGTCGAGTCTTTCATAATTGGCATCATCAATCACCATGGCCAGGTCTTTTTCCCCCAGTATAGCGAGCAATGCATTTATCATTGTGGTTTTTCCAACACCTGCGTCCCCGGTCAATAGCAAAAAACTTTTACTTTCCATTATTCCGTATTTCAGGGTTGCCATTATTTTTCGGTGACGTTCGGTGAAATGAAGAAAGGTCGGATCCGTATCGATCTCAAACGGTCTGCGGGATAGTTGATAATATTCAAGATACATATTGTTTTCCCAGGATTTTCATAATATCCGGATATACTTTAATCGGATGAATCACGCGTATTAGAACGAGATGAATTTTAAAAACTACACCCTTGCCGGAAAAATGTCAAAAAATTAACCTCATTCATTCGAAATGGATGGTTTGTTCGGGTTACAGGAAGAATTTTTTACCCCTTGAATGTTTCTTTTCGTATTCCGTACTTTTCCATTAGTTTACTTAACTGGCGGGTGCCGATACCGGCATCCGCGGCAGACTTTTTAATCCTTCCCCGGTTGGCGGCCAGCAATGTTCTGATATAGCGTTGTTCAAATTCATTGATAGCGCTTTTTCTGGCATTTGAAAGGGTAAGCGCTGCATCTACATTGAGAACCGCCTTTCCTGGCATCCCTGTAAACAACTCCGGCGGAAAACTTTGAGGCGTTAACATATTGGACGATTCCAGAATATAAGCCCTTTCCATGATATTTTCCAGTTCACGAATATTGCCGGGCCAGTTATAATGGGTCATGGCAACAATGGCATCCTCGGAAATTCCCCGAATAGGTTTCGGCATCCGGGCCTGCAATCGCCTCAAAAAAAGATCGGCCAGCAAAGGTATATCCTCTGACCTCTTACGCAGTGGCGGGACACTGATGGGAAATACGTTCAACCGGTAATACAAATCCTGCCTGAAAGTCCCATTCCCGCACATTACCGCCAAATTAGAATTTGTGGCCGCAACTACCCTTGCATCCGTAGTTAACACACTCTCTCCACCCACTCTGGCGAATGTTCCGTCCTGCAACACCTGCAGCAGTTTGATTTGTGCCGCTGCGGATACCGTACCGATTTCATCCAGAAAAATGGTGCCGCCGCCGGCAATTTCAAACTTTCCCAGTTTTCTTTTTACCGCGCCTGTGAATGCGCCCTTTTCATGTCCGAACAACTCACTTTCAAGCAGGGGATCCGGGATGGCCCCGCAATGCACGCTGACGAAACGATTTTCATGGCGACTGCTGATCCGGTGAAGCAACTTTGCAAAGACGCCCTTGCCCGTGCCGGTTTCTCCATGCAACAACACAGCCGTCGGGGTCAAGGCTACCGCCTTCAATTTTTTATAGACCTCTTCCATCTCCAAGTTGCGTGTCTGCATCATCTCGCTGACCTCAACTTTCCAAAACCGGCTTCTGAAGTAATCGAGTTCCGACTCGTTTATCGCGCGGTTATTGAGGCATTGCACCACATGGCTTACTTCTTCGATCGTAACCGGCGTGGTGATATAATTGCTTGCCCCGGACTTAACCGCCTCAACCGCCATGCGGATATCCCTGGAAGATGTCATCACGACAATATCAACACCGGGACAACGCGCACCAAAAGCACCGATCTCATCCTGGTAAGGCCGGTTTCCGGCCTGGCGCGCCAAGATGCCGATATCTGCAAAAACCAGGTCATACCTGCGCCGGGCTGCTTTCTTCAAAGCCCTGTCCATATCCGGGACATGCTCTACCTTGTCTGTGGCATAAAATGCCATTTGTATTTTTCCGATATCATCCATCTGTTTTGAAATAATGAGAATATGTTTCATGCTCATGGTGTTAAAACCTGAAAACAATAGATTAGTATTGAAGGTGCCCCCCGGCACCGTACCCCGGAGCAGATTAA
>SLIE01000534.1 GCA_007135795.1 Desulfobacterales bacterium | reverse complement strand
TTTTATTGCACAGGGAGTCATGTAAGGCCGGAAGCCGGTTCGGTCAGTGTTGTGGCTCAGTCCGGTAATATCGGGGTACAATTATTGGGATTTGCAGAACAGCAGGGAATCGGAATAAGAGGGTTTTGCGGGTCGGGAAACGAGGCGATGATAACCATGGAGGATTATCTGGAAGCATTCGAGGTCGATCCTTTAACCCAGACAGTGATGCTGTATGTGGAGAGCATACGAAACGGCCGCCGGTTTTACAATAGCGCAAAACGGGTAAGCCTTCAAAAACCGATTGTCCTGCTCAAGGGCGGGCAGTCAGAGGCCGGTAACCGGGCAGCATCGAGCCATACGGGTGCCATGGCCTCAAATACAAAGGTGTTTAATGCGGCATGTCGTCAGGCTGGAATTGTGAAGGTTGAAAAACCAATGGACCTGCTGGATCTGTCAGCGGCTTTTTCCTCCATCCCGTTGCCGCAAGGTAATCGCGTCGGCATCATGACCCTGGGTGGCGGCTGGGGGGTTATTACTTCGGATCTTTGTGAATACTACAATCTCGATATCCCGGACCTTCCCGGCGAAATGATTGAAAAATTCGATAAAATTCTGCCACCGTTCTGGAGCCGGGCCAACCCGGTTGACATTGTGGGAGAAAACAATCCCGATATTCCGATGCTTATTATCGAGGAGTTGATGAAATGGGATGGTTGTGACGCTGTGATCAACCTGGGTATAGTGGGCCGGGGGCCCATGCTCTCTCGTCTGGCTGATTCTCTTCAAAAAGTGGATCCACAGAATTCCTTGTCATTTATGGAAGAACTGATGAAAGAATTGGATTCCTTCGAAGAAAAATTTATGAAACATATCGTCACCCTGATGGAAAAATACCAAAAACCGATATTGGGTGTGAATCTCCTCCGGCGTGAAAAGGACAAGACTGTTTATTCTTTTGAAGGATGTGAGTGCAAGGCTTTGTTTTATGCGACCCCGGAGCAGGCGGTCCGCTCCCTGGATCGTATGTATGAGTATCGCCGGTTTCTCGAGCGAGAGGGGGTCATTCGTTAATCCCGATAGCCATACCTGCTGCGCGGCTTTGTCACGTAAACATCGGTTTCCGGCAAATCCAGGTCGACTGTCACCGTGATTGGACCTATATGCGGAAATTGTTTTTCAAGGCGGCGAATATTGGCATTTTTTTGACCGCGCATGGTTGAGATCATGCGGGGATGCACAACCAGATGAACCCCTTTGTTATAACGATCACCGAAATGGGATAGACAAGAAACTGCTTTGTCAAAAAAAATCTCGGAGGCCACGACCTGGCCCATGGCCGGATGATAGGGACCAGCCACAAGCTCCCTGCCCGTGTCAAGCCCTTCGTTTGCCTGAAGCCCGATTCTTGCCACGGGAATTTTTTTTTCCGAAAACAAAAGGGAAAGGGTTTTCACCCGCCGAATGCAACGGGTGAGGTCAAGCGGCACATAGTGACCTTCCCGGTACCATTGTTCAAGCAGGCTTCCCCTGATTACAAGGGTGGGATAAATTCTGACGAAATCAGGGGAGAGGGCAGCGATCCGTTTCCCGGTCATAAGAGACGAAGTCGCGTCTTCACCGGGTAACCCCACCATTATCTGTAATCCCGTATGGTAGCCGTATTTTTTTAAAAGATGGACAGCCTGGATGGTATCCCTGGCGGAATGTCCTCGCTTTGAAAATTTGAGGATTTGATCATCCATGGATTGAGCACCGATTTCAATGGTGCTGACCGGGTAATCGGAAAGGATTTCGAGACGGCGCTCATCAACGGTGTCCGGTCGGGTGGAAAACCGTATTCCATCGGCTTTGCCGGCTTGAACAAATCCTGTTGCGAGTTTGAGAAAATCTCTCATGGTATCAAGAGATTGTCCTAAAAAATTACCACCGTAAAATGAAATTTCAGTTTTCCCGCGATGATGATCCTGCCGGTATTGAAGAAATCGGTTGATTTCCTCACCGATTTCTTCGAGAGCTGGTCTGGTGGATACGCCTGTAACGACACACTGGTTGCAAAAAGCGCACCTGTGAGGACATCCTTCTTGAGGGATGAATATCGGCACGATAAAGGGTCTGGTTTTATGATCCCGTGGTCTTTGTTTTTTAAGGTTTTGCATCGTTTTCAGCTACGACTGCGATGGTTCGTTTTGATTGGAAAGTATATCAAACGCTTTTTTGGCGGCGTCCTGCTCGGCGCGTTTTTTGCTTTTGCCGAAACCATCGGTTTGGATATCGCATATATCAAGCACCACATGGAAGGTTTTGTCATGATCCGGACCCTCGGCTCCAATTGTCTTGTATAGGGGAACCTGGTGGTATCTGTTCTGGGCGAGCTCCTGAAGCAGGCTTTTGTAGTCAAAGAGGGGCGTGTCTTTTTCTATTGCATCAAAATGCGAAGAAAAATGGATATCGATCACCTCAAATACCCGGTTAAACCCACCATCGAGATATACAGCCGCCACAAGGGCTTCGAAAGTATCTGCCAGTATGGATTTTTTTTTATTTCCGTTCGATTTACTTTCCCCCTTTCCCAGTTGCACAAATTCTCCAAGCTGGATGCTTTTTGCAACTATGGCAAGGCGGGTTTCATTGACAAGGCTTGCTCTGATCCGGGAGAGTTCGCCTTCCTTTAATTCCGGAAAACGGGCCATGAGGATATGACTGATCACCATGTTTAAAACCGCGTCCCCCAGAAATTCAAGGCGCTCGTTATCCCTGGTTTCCGAGGATTGTTCATGAGCCCAGGAACTGTGACAAAGCGCTGTTTCCAACAAAGTCGGGTCGGAAAAGTGGTAAAAAAGCTTTTTTTCAAGGTCCAATAGTGATTTATTCGTCATCGCGAATCACTGTATGGTAACAGATTTTTGAAAACATGACGTTTCCAGATGCTATAGTATATAGGCGTATTTGAATTGTCAATTGCGTGGCTGCCGTGTTTCCTTATAAATTAAAAAAAGTCTGGTCGGCAGTATCAGGTCTTGCTGAGAGCTTTTTTAAGCCTGGCGAAAATTTCATAAGAAATCGACAGGTCACCACGGCCTGATCCCATTTCAATATCAGGGGTCATTTCACCGTGGAAGTCTGTTCCACCTGTAATTACCAGTTTTTTTTTCTCTGCCAATTTTTCAAAATACGTGGTTTGACTTGCAGTCTGCTTGGGATAATAGGCCTCTATGCCTCCCAGTCCGTATAATATCAGAGTATCGATCAGGTTATCTATAAACTGATCAGCGATGTCTGCGGATTTGTTTTCAAGTAGTAAAATCGGGTGAGCCAGAACGGAAATGCCGCCGGCTGAATTGATCAATGAAATCGATTCTTTCGCCGGAATGCGGAATTTGTCCACATATGCGGGTTTCCCTTTTCCCAGAAGCCTGTCAAAAGCATCGTCAATATTTTTGGCATAACCGTTTTTTACTAGGTAATCGGCGATATGAGGCCTTGCAACCTCTTTTTTTCCGGTGGCCGCTGAAATGGCATCCATGCTTGCCGGTATGCCAATGGCATTGAGTTTGTCAATAATGAGGGGGTTTCGGTTGGATCTGGCAAAGTTTTGTTTTTCAAGCGCTTCACGCAACCCCGGATGATTGGTTGATACGCCGTACCCCAGGATATGCATGCTGCCGGCTTCTTTGATAGACGGTGGAAATGCTGCACTCATTTCCACGCCGGTAACGAATTCGAGTGTTTCAGGAAAATCCTGACGCAAGGCTTCCTCAACCCCGGCAAGCGTGTCGTGATCCGTAATGGAGATTGCGGAAAGTCCTTTTTTTACAGCAAGATCGATAATCTGTTTCGGGTGCAGGCTTCCATCCGAAAAAATTGAATGAATATGAAGATCGATGTTGCCGTGGCTACTTTCCAAAGACTTTCTCTTGAGCTTCCTCGCTGGTTTTGCACTCGATGCACAATGTGGTTACCGGCCTTGCTTTTAGCCGGGCAACGGCAATGTCATCGCCGCATTTATCGCAAATTCCGAAAGTGCCCTCTTCAATACGGTCGAGAGTTTTTTTCACTTTCTTGATCAGTTTGTATTCCCTGTCTCGTATTCTCAACTCGAAATTGCGATCAGCTTCATACGCGGCCCGATCCGCGGGATCGGGAAAATTCCCCTTGGAGTTGTTCATCTCGGAAACCGTATCGCCTGCCTGAAGAAGAAGCTCTTCAAGCCTTTTTGTCAGTAATTTTTTGAAATATTGAATGTCTTTTTCATCCATAAAAGCAGTCCTTTTAACTATTCTTTTACTTCCGATGATTCACAATCGCCGGTACTTGCTGCTTTTGCTCTACAATTTAGAGCATATGTAATATAAATTGAACTTCATACCATAACTGTCTTTCGAATGTAAAGAAGAAAAAGAGCAGAATGTAAAAGATGTTACAGGTGAGACAATTTAATCTTCGATGTTGAAAATCTTTCGAAAAATATCGATATACAAGGATTTGTCGCGGTGGGAACCTGGGTTTTTGAGAAACAGCATGGGATCGTGCAGCGATTTGTTGACGATCGCTTCGATCATCTTGTGAAGTGAG
>SLIE01000138.1 GCA_007135795.1 Desulfobacterales bacterium | reverse complement strand
TGACTTTGCCGTTTTCCCGCACATCATACTGGTTCCCCTTTGTGACGACGAGCCCTCCGGTATCGTCCGCCCGGACATCCAGACAGGCAATGATCCGTTTGGCCAGCCGGGTCTTTTTGTCCTTTAGCACGGGGGCGGGGTTGTCGTTTCCGGGCGAGATGAAGTTCTTCAGGAGTGCAAGCCCCACGGGCCCGCTTTTTTCCGGATGAAACTGGGTTGCCGTGATGTTCCCTTTCCGGATGCTGCTTGTGAACGATATCTGGTAGTCGGTCGTTGTGAGTATCTCTTCCGGGTCGTCCG
This sequence comes from Desulfobacterales bacterium, assembly GCA_007135795.1. Lineage (GTDB taxonomy): Bacteria > Desulfobacterota > Desulfobacteria > Desulfobacterales > Desulfosalsimonadaceae > B1SED10-16. The sequence goes on along the minus strand of SLIE01000138.1, from coordinate 4,265 downwards.
GCAATACGTAGAAGGAATGAACGAAATAGAACTTCTCATTCCCGCTGAAACCGTCAAAAAGAGATGCTTTTTTATTAATGGCCACACCATTCCACCCGATGTGAGGGACGCTCAAGTCAATTTCAAAGCGTTTCACACGCCCTTTTATAAAACCGAGTCCACGGGTGCCCGGTGCTTCCTCGCTGCTGTCAAACAGGGCCTGTAGTCCAAGGCATATGCCCAGAAACGGGCGATCGGATTTCAGGTATTCAAGAAGCGGCGTTACATAATGTTTTTCGTTTAGCACCGCCATCATCCGGCCGAAATTTCCAACGCCCGGGAATACAAGCCTCTCCGCTTTGAGGATATCTTCCCCGGAAGTTGCGATGTGAACAGTTTCCCCGAGTTTTTCAATGGCGTTGATTACACTGCGTACGTTTCCCGCACCGTAGTCCAGTAAAGTTATCATGGATGTTTTTATATCCTGCTTGAATGGATGGTCATACCCTGAATCGCGGTATGACAATACAATAATAATGAAAGTAAGCTGAAAGTTCTAATTATTGCCGGATGCCCTGAAGCGGATATGGTCGCATGGAAAGTCCCATTTCCACACTTTTAAGCCAGTAATCCTCGACTTTTTCAGGAGACAGGTTCAATTGCCGGGACAAGTATTGTTTCATCCCTTCGATATCGATGTCACCGTTTACTTCAAAATCGTCTTTTGCCTCCTGCCATGCCTTGAGGACCAGCCGCTCTTCGATATCCAATACAACATCGCTCGCCTTGACCTCCCAGAAATGATTTTCCTCATTCCCGGTGATCCCCTGGCCGTCTGATGAATAGCCCGCAATCGCGGTAAAATAATCATTGCAGCCAATATCGGCGATGGGGGTGATTGCCACCTGGATGTAATCAGCCCCGGTATCCCGTTTAAAATCAAGTGCGGCCCGAATGGCGGTATGGGCTCTTGCCGTGAACGTTTCCGCCTCGGATGCGATGCAAAGCGATTTTCGGGTTCGTCCATAGCCGGCGGAAAAATCCTGCGTGTCGACAACGGTGTAGTATTGGGCCGCATTCGTCCGGGGCAGGGGTGCTTTTCGCTCCGCTATCGCCCAATTGTTTGTCATACCGATCAGGATCATCCCCGCAATAACGATAATGAGTGGGTATCGTGGTAATTGATTTTTTTTCAGCATGCGATTGACCGTTCCGTCAAATGGCTCATTATCCGGTTTTGCAATACGTCACTGCCTTGCATCCCGGATTGGACCGTGTATGATATTATTTCTGATTAACCGGTTTTACTTATAAAATCAAGGCGGATATCAATACCAATATTCCTTTTCCCTGATAGGACAACCATTTGACAAGTTGCAACATTGATGCGATAAATATTGATGGTCTCATTAAAAGTCGTCAATACAATGGTCCCTGACCTTTAGGAGCAATCAATGCCGGAAAATAATGAATGCCGTCGTCCAATCTGGATGGCGTCCGGTTCTGAAACCGTTCAAATCATCGATCAGCGGAAACTGCCGCAGCAAATGCGTGTTTCAAACCTGGAGACGGTCGATGATGTCATTTACGCAATTGTCGAACTGATGGTTCGCGGGGCGCCCCTTATCGGTGTAACAGGCGCCTACGGTCTTTATATCGCTGCCAGGAACAGCAAAACGGATTATCCGTCCGATGCCTATCTCACTCATGAGGCAAATCGCATCAAGGCGGCACGGCCCACGGCCATCAACCTGGAATGGGCTGTAGACCGGACCCTGGATGTGGTTTTGTCAAAACAAACAGCCGGCGAACGTATTGAATCTGCAAAAAACATGGCGGATCTCATTGGCCGGGAAGAGGCGGAAAATTCCAGAAACATCGGCCTTCATGGTCTTGCACTGATAAAAACGATCTCTGCCGAAAAGGGCGGGGGGCCCGTTAATATTCTTACCCACTGCAATGCCGGATGGCTGGCGTGCATCGAACATGGGACGGCAACCGCGCCGATTTACGCGGCGCATGAGCACGGGATCGATTTGCATGTGTGGGTGGACGAAACACGTCCGTTGAACCAGGGGTCCCGCCTGACCGCATGGGAACTCGGGATGAAAAATGTTCCCCACACCGTGATTGCGGACAATACCGGCGGGCATCTGATGCAGCACCAGATGGTGGACATGGTGATCGTGGGGTCGGACCGTTCGACCCTCACCGGTGATGTGGCCAACAAGATCGGAACATACCTGAAGGCGCTTGCGGCCCATGACAACAATGTGCCGTTTTACGTGGCGTTGCCGTCTTCGACATTTGACCGGAAGATTCGTGACGGCGTAAGGGATATCCCCATCGAGCTTCGCGACCCCGATGAACTACGCTACATACCCGGTTTTGAAAAAACGGACGAAAACCTGCTGGTGCCGAAACACAGCCCTGCCGCCAATTTTGCATTCGACGTTACCCCGGCCCGCCTGGTGACCGGTTTCATTACGGAACGCGGCGTCTGCCCGGCCGAAGAATCCGCCATTCGACGCCTGCTCGATGAAAAATCTTGACTTTTTAAAGCCCGGAAGATTAAACAGAATACATGCTAACCGATCTCGAAAAAAAAGTGATAGCGATCATTCAGAAAGACATTCCCATCTCCAGGCGGCCTTACCGGGATATCGGTGAGATGTTGGGCGTGGATGAGCAAACCGTGCTGACCATAATGCAAAGTCTCTCCGAGAGAGGGTTTTTACGACGTTACGGTGCCACCCTGCGGCACCAGAAGTCCGGGTTCACGGCAAATGTCATGGTGGCCTGGCAGGTGGACGAGGCATGCATTCATGAAGTCGGCGCCCAGATGGCTGAACATGATGCCATCTCCCATTGTTACAGGCGCAACCCGGACCCGAACTGGCCCTACAACCTATACACCATGGTTCATGCACACGACATGGACTCGTTCCATGAAATCGCCGACGAACTGGTCAGGAAGGATGGTATCAAAGACTATACCATGCTGTTGTCGAAAAAGGAGCTCAAAAAAACCTCCATGGTGTATTTCGAAGACGAGTTCGACGAGGACGAATAATCTTTTCTTTACCCACGCTTAATTAAATGATCGGCAATCCCCCCCATCTTTTATGCATCAACCCGTGGATTCATGATTTCGCAGCCTATGATTTCTGGGCAAAGCCCATGGGGCTGTTGCAGATAATCGCTGTGTTGCGAAGTCACGGAATTCGTGTTTCCTATCTCGATTGCCTCGACCGCTTTCATCCCATGGAAAAAAATCCGGTTTACTCGGCGGACGGGCGCGGCCCTTATCGAAAAACCCGGATCGCAACGCCGCACAATTTGTCGGATATGTCGGGGACGTATTACCGTTACGGTGTCGATCCCGGTTGGTTCGAGGTCGATCTTGTTTCTGTCGGCAAGCCGGACCTCATCCTGGTGACATCGCTTATGACTTACTGGTATGCCGGGGTGAAAGAAGCCATTGCAAGCATCAAACGGATCTATCCGGACGTGCCGGTAATTCTGGGTGGGATTTACGCCACCCTCATGCAACGCCATGCTGAAGCGCACACCGGTGCCGACGAAGTGATTCCCGGCGCCGGCGAACAGACTGTTTTCAAAGCCATTGAAAAGCATACCGGTTTTGCCCTGAAACCGGAATTTGATCTCTCCGACATGAACGCTTTTCCCTATCCCGCCTTTGATATGCAATCGGCAATCCCGTACGTCCCCCTCCTGACCACCCGGGGATGCCCCAACCGGTGCGCCTACTGCGCCTCCCACATTCTGCAGCCCCGGCGTATGATCCAGGATCCGGACAGAACGGTCGCAGAGATCGTTTACTGGCATGAACAATTCGGCGTCCGCAATTTTGTGTTTTACGACGATGCCCTGCTCCTGGACCCTGAAAATCACGTGATGCCGTTGCTGGAAAAAATTATAGACCTGAAAAAAGATTTGTCGTTTCACACCCCCAATGCCATCCATGTACGCCCGATATCCCCTGCCATTGCGCGCCTGATGTATGAATCCGGGTTTAAAAACATTCGTCTCGGCCTGGAAACAATCGATCCCAAGCGTAAAATCGATGACAAGGTCTGCCACGAGGAATTTATTCAGGCCGTCCGATCTCTCCGTGAAGCCGGGTTTGAACCGGATCGCCTGGGCGCATACCTCCTCGCAGGGCTCCCGGAGCAGGATATCCGCTCGGTTGAAGCCGCCATCGACATTGTAAAGCAATGCGGCATAAAACCGGTCCTCGCCTACTACACCCCGATTCCCGGAAC